>JAJYZJ010000090.1 GCA_021800035.1 archaeon | reverse complement strand
CGCACTCTGACCTGAGCGCGTCGAGTAAGCGTCTCCGAATCTGAATTTCCTCAGCGAGTTCGTCCGGTGATAGATTTCCCTGCGATACCAGAGCCTGCGCCGTAGGATAACCGGCATAGTCTTCTGGTAGTAGCGGCGCAGAAGCCGCGCTGGGGTAGATTCTGCTAAAACTCGAGCTCAGGTCTGTTTCGAGAGAGTGGTCCAGAATGGTGGAGACGAACCTGGTCACAGCCCCGTTGGAGGAGCTCATTCTGAGTTCGACGATACCGTGCAGAGCTGCAAGGCTCCTTGGTTCAACGTTCACCGGGGGAGAGATTAGTCTCTGAATTGCAAGCTCGGGTGTCTCGCTGTGTATCGAGGTAATTCCTCCGTGGCCGGTCAGAATACTCTGGGCCCAGCTGTGGCCCTCTTCTCCCCTGACTTCGCCGACTATGATATAATCAGCCGACATCCTGAGCGCATGACGAACTAGCTGGTCAAGCGAAATTTCGGCGAACCGGTTCTGCGTGTAGGAGTATCTCGCAACGAGTGGAGTCCAGTGTTTGTGACTCAGTCTGAGCTCCCCCGCGTCTTCAACAGTCACGATCCTTGACGAGCTCGGAATGAACGACGTGAGCGCATTGATCATGCTCGTCTTTCCGACTCCACTCACGCCTGTTACAATGAGCGCCTTCCTGTTCTCTATGAGAAGCCAGAGCCATGCAAGCGCCTCGGGCGTCGTGGAGCCGAGTGCAAGCAGTCGAGCCACACTCCAGGGCTCCTTCGGAAATTTCCTTATCGCTACAGACGTACCCCTGTGGCTTACCTCGTAGCCATAGTTCAGCGTGAGCCGGTTTCCGTCCGGAAGCCTCGCGCTCAAAAGCGGATTGTAAGTACTAATCGGCTTTCCAGCATATGAAGCGAGCTTCTGGACGAGCGAATCCAGAACTGGCGCGTCGAGGACTATATTCGTTTCGAGTGTTCCGCTTGAATGGCGAACCGATATTGGAGTGTCAGGAGAAGCCACAACAATATCTTCGACGTTCGGATCGTCTACCAGCGGTTGAAGCACAGAATATCCAGATAGCTCCCGGCGCATGAAATACAGTATCGCTTCGTCGTCGATTCCGCGTGAACGAAGCATCCGTTCCAGACCGTCTTCAGACGAGAACGCCTCGGGAGGCAGCCACTCCAGTCCTTCCTGAAGGACGTTCGAATATGCGCTCAGTTCTTCTGCCGGGACTTCGGGGTCCTGAACGTAGTACATTCCACCCTGGACATAGACTTTGGCCAGACCCACTTCTTTGGGTGCCACTGTGGGTGCGAAACCAGAAGGGAGGGTGGTTATGAGAAATCCCCGTGATGCCAAGCCTTCTTTTTTGACCTCGAACCTCATAATCTGAGGCCCCGCTGTCTTTCGGAAACTCGCGCCTCCAAATTTCCTCAGGAGGCCGAAACGGCCGCCACGTAGTCGGGGGACAGGACCTGCACTGCGGCCTTTATGGCCACGGCCTCCAGCCAGAATCGAGCGCCTGAAACTCTTTCTGTATTCCGGCTTGGCGAGCACCACCCTGTGCTGTCTTTCTGGAAAGTCTTCGCCTCGCTCGCCATCTGACCCGCGGGCGAGCGAGCGAAGTTTGCTTCGAAGGGAGTCTAGCATGCGAGAGTCTTCGCTCAACTTTCTACCAGAGCTGAGGTACTGAGAGTGGTTGCCCCCGCGTCGACCACGATGTTCACTGTTGAACCCTGCTCAAGAGAGAACGAATTGCCAAGCGGCACTATCAGAGTAGAAGCCGAACCGGGTTGAATGAGCTGGGCGCTTGACAGGGTTACCTTGACGTTGTTCACGTAAATCTGCGTTATGTTTGCGGGAGATGCGCCGGAGTTCCTGATTGAGAGATAGAGTGTCGGATTGGAGCTTGAAACGCCCTGCACGGACGGAGTTCCGGCTACGGTAAGGATGGGCGAGTTCACCGTGCGCCCGAACACACCGAACGCCCAGCCTGCGTAGACCGCAACGATGGATAGTGCCACTACGACAAGAATGATGGCTTCCAAGCTCTGCGAAACCGCCTTCTTGGACCTTGACCTGGACCCGAATCTGGTTTTCATGCTGATTCCCCCGCAGATTCCTTTGCGCATAAATTCCCAAATGCCGCAGTCAACCAAGCGTACTCAGTGTTACCAAGCAGGTTCGTACGCAACCCACCAGAGTAAGTTTCCACGCCTCACCCTCGCCTCCCCCTTCGACTCTGAACTCAGTCGGCTGCGGAAGAAATGAACCCGCAAAGCCAGTCACGAAGAATGTGCCATTCGCAGAGATGGAAACGGGGAAGCTAAGGAAAACAGCCGCGTTTGGATTCCCCATCGAAGCTGCGCTTGGATAGTAGACGAATTCGTCTCCGTTACGCGCAATTATATCAAAGGCGCCAATCAAACTCCCACCGTAGTAGATTGTTAGATTGCCCGAGTACTCTGACTTCGTTGGAAGACGCAATTTTGCGACGGGTCCCTGCTCGGGCCCAAGCGAGCCCCCTACATAGCTGAAACCTGTCGAATATTCCGCGCTGGGCAGTTCAACCAAAAAATCCGGCGCTGAGCTGGTTTCACTCAAAGAGGCGGCGCCAAACGTTATGTTGGCCAGAGAGCCGCTTGCCGGAGAAATCGTCAGCCCAAAGGTCTGGTTACCGCCTACGTAGATGGAGGCGCTCCCTTCTACCTTCAGGCCCATGTACGTGCCTGAATGGAACAGCGATACCGAATCCATCGGGCGTTGAGACAGGATGCCGGTTTTTGCAGCGTTTCCCTGGTAGACCTCGGCCAAATAGTTCATGTAACCCACGTACTGGGTAGCGACAAGAGACCAGTGGAAACTCAGCTCAAAGGAGGGTACGCCTGGTGGGATGTAGAGCATGACCGAGTAATACTGGTAGATTGTTGGCACCACAGAGCGAGAAACCGCGGTCGAATTCCATGTTGGGAAGCCGGAGAAGCAGGGCACGGAATACAGATTGTCACCAGGAAGAATTTCCTGATTTTGGCAGACCCAGTCCCAGCTGAACCAATTCGAGACATTCACTAGCTGCGAGGCCAGGCCGCCTCCGTCCGATATCAGGCTGAGCATTGCCGCATATATGCGCTGGGATGCCTGTGCAGCGATCTCGTGCTTGGCGAAGGAGGAATACCACGAATTAGAGGACTCGAGCATAAACACCGAGGGAATGAGCGCGGAAACCATGAGGAGCATCGTGGCCAGAACCAAAACTTGCGATATAGTCTTATCCAAACCCGGTCACGCTGGAGAAAGCTCGGAGACCAGAGCGTAGAAACGCACGCAGACTTCCCCTAGTAAACTGAAATCAAACACCTCGGTCGAGTTCAGCGTAATAGACAGGCGACCGTGTGCGTGAGAGTAGCAGCCTCCGCCTAGGAGTGTTATGTTTCTTTGGTCCTCCAAGTAATTCGACTGGAAAAGGGTATGCAATCCAGTTCTGATCACGAGCGCATAGAAGGATATGTTTGTGTCAGCCCCCGCTTGATAGACGACTTCGTTATAGCAGAAACCCGTGTATTCCGCGCTGGCCGTCACGAGAGATACGCAGTATGAGCTCGGCTGTACGGCTTCTGTGCCGGCAGGTATTACGAAAGAGACGCCGCTTACCTGCAGCCGGAGAAGAGGCCCTCCAATCTGGGACGCGTTCTCCAGCGCAATCGTGTAAATTACGGGTTCAATGGAAAGCGGTCTGCCGTAGTACGAATGCAAACCGTTGGATGCAGAAAGAAATGCAGAAAGGTCTGCGTATCCAGGGAAAGTAGCGTGCGCCCATATGCTCGAGGCCACAAGGGCAATCATCAGAAGCCCAACAAAACTAACAACCCAACGCTCGTAAGTTTCCAAAATTTACCCGGAAGAAGAGCCAAATAAAAATAAAAAAGTAATAGAGTATAGAAAAAGAGGGGTTTGGGCGCTCAGTTTACCCGGAGCTCGACCACCTTATGGTCCTCGCTCTTTCCGGTGAGAGCGCCTGCGGCACACGCTGCAGCCACAGCCTTTTGGCCGCGCCTGAGCGTTCCTCGGTAAAGTCCTTTCTCCAAAGTTGTCCCAGAACGCTTCTCCCATTCTTCAATGGGAACCCCGTACTTGGCCTGCACCGCATCTCTGTACCACTCGGGTATCACGTTGAACGCACAGAAGGGTATGATTCTGTTATCCGGAGTAAGATAGTGGATGTCACACCGGCGTAATCTTTCTTCGTCGTGGTTGTACTTGTCCTGGAAGTGCATCATACCGATGAACATTGTGCGCATGTGCAGCTCTCCGAGCGCGCTGTAGTCGTGCCTTACAAGAGCATTGAAAAGTAGCTTCGCAAAATTGATTCCCTCCGGTTGATTTTCCTTGTCTATAAAGGAAGGAAGCTTCGATAGGATCTTTGCAGCGACAATATACTTGTTGGCTCCGGCTTCCAGCTCCTCAGTCTTCTCACCAAGGTACTCCAGCATGCCCTCGACGTCCACAAACTTGGTAATCGGAATGAGCTTTCCTCTGTCCTCAAATACGTAAGTCCCCGCACCGCAGGCAAAGTGTATCGAAAGCTCATACTGTGGTTTCTTAGTCATGGCCTCGACAAAGTGGGTTATCGGAACACAGCTGGGAACAGGGAAGAACGAGTCAGAGGGAATCTCGCCGTTCGTCTGCTCCTCAATTCTCTTGATCGCGTCGGGGATTGTAATCCTGTACTTCTCGCGCTCGGTCTTGGACATTCTGCCGGTCAAAGAGACTGGCTGGAAGTTCACTGAACGAATAATATCCATGTTCTTTTGAGCGAAACGGATGATTCCGCCGAGCTCGTGGTCGTTCACAGATTTTATCACGGTGGGCACAAGCACAATCCCTAGCCCTGCCTTGCGGCAAGCTTCAATTGCATACGGCGCCTCCCAGTGGTTCTTGGGATTGGTCTTTGGAGTTACTCCATCGAAGCTCATATAGAGGTTGTTCACACCGGCGTCCCTATACTTCTTGGCGAGCTCTGGGTGAAGCGCAAGGTTGACGCTGTTGGTGTTTAGCTGTATATGGTCAACTCCCGACTCCTTGATTATCCGGATGATCTCAGGAAGGTCCTCCCTGATTGTGGGTTCACCACCGGTAATCTGCACGGCGTTACCAGGGACTGGTCTTTCTGCCCGGAGGTTCAGGGCCATCTCCTTGATATCTTGCAATGAGGGCTCGTAAACGTAGGCGCCCTCAACGCCCTTCTTAGCGTAGAAGAAGCAGTACCAGCAGGTCAAATCACAGCGGTTGGTGACGACAATATTTGCGAGACCAGTGTGACTGAGGTGGCTTTCGCACAGCCCGCAGTTATTCGGACAGTCGCAGCTCACTTTCCGAACATTGGGGTTCTCGGTACCTTTTCCATTGTGAAGGTACTTGCTGAACTTCACATACATGTCATAAGAGCCGAAATACAGCTCTTCTGTGCGGCCGTGCTCAGGGCAAATCTTGTCCATCATCACTTTGCCGTCCTGTTCGTATACCGTAGCCGGGAGCACAAGATTGCACTCGGGACAAACGCTCCGAGTCTCGGTTATTACGTGCCGCGTAAGTGATACCTCAGGTATGATATCCAATGCCATTTTGATGTCTTGGGTATCCCTTGACATAGTGTCATATAAAGAACATCCCACATTTTACCGTAGGAATAGTGGGAAATGGCCGACTTTAGACGCCAGATGCTCTACATTAGCGAAGTTGGTTGCCCATCAA
>JAJYZJ010000089.1 GCA_021800035.1 archaeon | reverse complement strand
CCTGGAGAGTGAATCCGGCGCCGAGCGCGAGGAGGCCTGCGGTCAGGGCAAGGTAGGGAGGCACCCGCAGAAAGAGCGCGCCTACGCCCGCAAGGACCCCCAGTGCCACGGGCAGAGCCCTGTTCGCTCTTATTACGTCAGGGTATCTCGGCCTTGAACCGGATGCGCCGAGATACAGAACCGCCCCGAACACCGGTGGAAGAGCTACGAGCACGAACAGGATAGAGGTTCCCCCGAACATGCTCACGGTAAGCAGGAGAGAGGGCACGACAAAGAACGCGAGTATCAGCAGCTCCCCAAGGTTAGATACCTTTTCGGCGTAGCCTCGCCACCTGAACGACACCCGCGCCTGCAAACAAACTCATAATGGAATATTCGGCGCTCATTTTTTCAATCCTCTTTCTTCCTTAATCGTAGTCGATACTATTGATTTTTCTGCGAGCCACGCGACAACAATGTTTCTGACAATCTCTGCATTGGTATTCCCCAGCAGTCCCCTGCTTTTGTTGATTAATTCCAGTTGCTCTTTAGTAAACGTCACTTGAACTCTTATATTCTCCCCCTTTTGCATCGGAACTGTGTCGCCAAAGACACACATATGATACATCTACTTAAATATTTTGCAGGGGGTTGCACCCTCTCCCACGAAAGACAGCACTATACTTCTGGTAAAAACGATACACCATCCCAATACGCCTTATAGTACTCACATATGTTTCACAGCGCACGCTAAACATCAGGACACCGTCTAAACCCTGCCTCTTCTAGGGGGCTTTTCATTACGGGGGTTTGCGACACTCAAAAACTTAATAGGTGATAATAGAAGTGCTTGTTCAAAGATTTGGCCAAAGTGTTCGCCTTCCTATATAAGAATGCCTCGAAGGAGCTTAGGATTGTCGAAACAGAATGGCCGCTGTTTTCCCAGCTTGATGAGATCGTGAATTGTGTGGTCCAAGACAAGCTGAGGCCGCTTGACGCCTTCTGGGTCACCGTCTACCAGTACTACGTTCAGGGGAAGGTCGACTATGGCAAGGTGGCAGGAAGGCTCAGGGAGGACGTGCAGAGGTCTGCCCGTCTGGACATCTGGGATCTGGGACTGGTTTTCGCCCTCCGGGCGTACCTCCATTATAACAGAACCGGTGAAGACGCAAACTGGAATAAGGCGTTGGAATATCTTAGAGAGTCGAACTTCTTTGTTTACCCCCCGGTTTTGAAGCCTGACATTGGATTCCTAGTTGGTTTTTGCCACTCAAAGATTCATCCGGACGATGTCCGGAAAGTCCTTGAACAGGTAAAGGGTTCGGGCAGAGACCGGCTTTCGTTCAGGGTCTACCTCTACGCCGGGCAAATCATAACCAGAGACAGGAACGAAACTCCAGATCTGTCCGCAGGGAACCTGGAGGGAGACTGCCGCGAGCTCCTGAGCAGGCAGGACGCGCCACTTGAGGACAGGCTACTCGCCGCGGCCGTGCTGAAGGCTTACGGGAAGGCGGCGGATGCTATGGGCCAGCTTATCAGTGAACTGAACCGGGAAGGGGCTCCGCTGACGGCCTATTCATGGACCTCGCCCAACGGAGAAGCCGAGCATGAGCCCTATTTTCTGCATAAGGCAGCGCACACGCTCTCGAAGGTTCTTATAGCTCTCAAATTGTTGGAGCTGGACAGGGCGGTCCTCGTAAACGACTCTGAGCTTGTGCGCCGCCTAAAGGATATTCCTAGAGAACGCGCCGTGGTGACTACGAGAGGGAGGTATTTACTTGAACTTTTTAGTATTGGGGTGGTCTCTGTGGCTACAACGTACTTAGCCTTTCACACTGGGGTCTACCTTTTTCTAGCGTCGGGAGCCTTTCCAATAATAATTTCTATATACATTGAGGTGATAAAGGATCGGTTAAGGAAACCATGAAAATAGACGCGTTTCTTTACGCTACCGAGGGGCCTGTTGAGAGCCTGCAAGTGCAGGAAGTGGACTTCAACTTTGAAACGGATTCGGAGGGAGCACAGCAAAGGTTCAAGGAGCTGAAGCGGGACCTAGGAGGCCTTAACTGCGTTTGCTGTAATCGCAAGGGAAAGCTCTACATCGCTACAATCGCTGGCGATGTGAACGAAGATAACATAATGCGAAAAGTAAGAGCTTATTCATGTTTTAAAGTTGGCGACAAGCTGAACGCGACTACGTTAGGAGTGAAGCATGAATTTGAAATTCTAAGGGATCTGTTTTACGGAGTGATGAGGAACAGGCCACACAACCTACAACCAGCTCTAACTATAGAGAGCCAAAAAGAGCCACTTGTCTTCTATTTAGAAAGTCAACGATTATGGAACGATAACTATAAAGTGCGTCTCGGCCTTCAATTCAGAATAGAAACACATTATGACTCGCGGTTACTTGCGCGTCTGGAGCTTAAATCGGGGCTACTTCAATATAACCCCGCTCTCAAAGTGTGGTTTGGATGCGAGTTGGAAGAATTGCCAGATGAGGGACTGAGGAAATATGCGAAGAAGCGGATGATGCTCGAACCGAAGAATAGATATGAAAAGGTTTCAGAGTTCATCAATTACATATATGGTTCAGCGGATCATTTCGAGATAGGCTTTTCGGGAAACATAGTTAGATTTGAACGGGTCGAATTTGTCGAATTTTAGGACAGTTACATCACGTCTCTTATACCAAAGTTCAGCTCGGCCGGATCTACACCCATTTTAGGTAGTTTTTCAGCGTTCTCCGCGATTCGGCGGGCATATTTGAACAGGTATGGTTCTCTGTACTCCGGGTTCATGTTTTCCCAGTCCATTCTTGTAAGCGCGAGCACCTGACGCGGGATCATCTCGAGATCCACCTTGAAGTTTGAGTGTATGGCTAGCTCAAGCGGTTTGGGTGTCCCAAGCGTCCGCCTCTCACCGTACTTCCACTTAATGACCCCCGTTGTTGTTAGGAGGATTTTACCCAGTTCCGGCACCGGTTCCCCATTCCCTTCGGACACTGGGCCCAGACGCGTGCATATGTATGCAAGCCCTCTTCTCACCATGTAAGGCCTTATGGGATCCGCGTCGTCAAGATCATACAGCCTGATTGTGCCATCATTCTTAGTATAAACATGTACCCACTTCAATTCCTTGAATTCTGCAAGATCTCTTTTCTCTTCCCGATGCAATCTTGTCGACTTATAGAGAAACAGCCAGTCAGGGGGTTTGCCCTGCCTGTCCTTATACCACTGCATTCCCTTGGTCAGGAGTTCCTTTGTTTTCCCCTGCGGAAGATATAGACCCTTTACTTCCAAGTTGAAGGACGTCAGAGCAAAATAATGATCCAAGTTGGACACATCGTAGAACTGTGCAACCCCATACCGGAGCAACTTGTCTGATACCGACCTGTAAAAGGCAACACCCACGATCAAAGTGTTTTTTTCAACAAAGGGCTCAGAGGGATCGTTTCCTACGAGCCAAGGAGTGGCTCCCAGTTTCGCGACTAACTGGGCAGCTAACCCCTGAGCAACGTAAGGAAGCTGACCTTTGTCCTTATCCAAGGATCTTACACGGCCTGTCCTGAAGAACTGGACCCTCTTCTTGCTGACCATTGCCGTAAGCTTCGTTTTCATCCATAAATTCTCGATAGTCCCACTTTCGGCGACTACAAGGGTGAGTTGGTCACTGCTGTTTCTAACTTTATCGTTAAGACTGGCTATATTGATCTGCTGGGGGTCGCCAAGTTTTGCGCCACATATTTTACTCAGATAGTAGTTCACTTTGTCTTTCAGCTGACTATAGGCACTTTTCAAATCCTTGAGCCCGTTATCAATATCGAGAACTGGTATCGTCGTCTGGGATTGTGCCCCTGAATAGGGGCCGTATTTGAATAAATCCTCAAAGTATTTCGAGTGTTGGTCTCTCGAAAAAATGAGATCAGGTTCCTCATACATCCTAAAAGTATAACCAAGCTCGCTGATTTTCACGGTTACTTACCTCTCTCCTTTCCCCCGCCTTCTTTTTAACGCTCAGTATCTGCTGTAGACCCACTTGTTCTTCGTTCTGTCGCGGGTCCTGTGTAGTTTGCCCGATTTAACGAGCTGGTATTCGACTATAAGTTTTTCAGCTTAGGGCCATATGCTGACATCTTTTTACCCTACTTGACAGCTTTTATCCGTGCAGGAGAGAAAAGCTGAAGGCCGAAAGAGCTGGGACATGGGGCTCGACTACGACCGCACCTACCGGCAGATCCTCGGCAGGTTAGAGGAGCTCAGGGGCAGGAGGACCATAACCGCCCGCCGGAAGCTCGCCTATGCCTGCGTCCTTCTTACGCAGCTCAGGATCGGCTCCCGGGTGTCGGAGGCCGTGGACGCCGTTGTGGAGTGGTGCTCTACGAGGAGGAGGGAAGTGGACGTCACGGTACGGAAGCAGAGGAAAAGGCTGGACGACTGTGTATATGAGGAGCTGACGGTCGAACAGGAGATACTCGAAAAGATGTCACCTACCATGATCAAGGAGAAGTATCTGAGGGACAAAGAGTTTGCCAGGGTTTATTCGATTTACAACTCCATGCTCAAAACGCAGGGTGAAAGACGCCTTGTCTCTCGTGGTTCCCTTGAGGAATCAATTCTACAAGGTGTAAAGCAAGGTCTCTTCGGTCTCGGCGAGTTAAGAGATGGGAGAGGGTCCGTCGATTGCAGATACTTTAAGATGGATGGGATAGTTACATTCGAAGAAAACGAAGTGATTATCAAAGATACTATCTGTACGGAGCAAGAAAAAGGACCCCTAGCGTTACCTGTAGCATCATCCATGCTGCCACCTCCGGCAGTACTCGAGGGTTCGCCCCAACCACCTACTTCGAGACCAACAGCTCTGGAAAGGGAAGATATATCTCTCGAGTTTGATGTGCCAAAGGGCAAGGTCTCACAGATAATGGGCATGATGAATTTCATACAAAGGAAGTTTGAGGAGCTGAGGATTACGATTAAAGCAACCAAGGGTTCAGTCTCAGATGAAGAATACGAAATGAAGATGAGGGAAACGTTGAGACAGCTTGGGATCGAAATGGATGAGAAGTAATATTTCTGACCTAACATAGTATCTTTCACCTATTAATAGACGATGTAGCAGGACGACGATCATGTCTTTAGAGTTTCAATATCGCCTAGGAGGTTGGCAACTGCATGTACAATAGGGAGATATTCCCACTAGACCTGGAGGAGCAGTAGGATAGTCCTGTCCGTCCCTTATTACAATTGCCTGCTTTGCAAACTACCTGTCCTTTTGGGGATCGATGCTTAAAAGACGGCGAGCTCTCTAAGGGAGTAATCTTTGAGGATAACCCTACCGAAGGAAATTGTAGGGAACAAACCTACAGAGGATTCTAAGGCTAAATGGTATGTGGTTACCCGTTGTTGTAGGTAGCTCCGCCTCTCTTTTTCCCCTTCTATCACCTCAGACTTCTCTATCAACTCTCCATACATTTCGGTAGTGCGCTCCGTGGTTTGTTCCAAGGAGCCCAGTTCGGCGGGCACACGCGGTGTCTGCAAAACAAGCGGGGGATTAGTCGGAGCGCTGAACCGAGAGCCTGAATATCCCCTTGTCCTATCATCCGTAATAACGAACATTAATGAGCCCGCGCGAGAGGCGTGGGTACGGTTATACGTGCGAATGTGCTCCCAGTCTGGTACGTCCAAATACGGTTTCAGATAGTCCAGAGTGGAGGCTGGTCGAGGTGGTAGCCATGGTAGTCAGGGTAGTCACCCTTTTCGCTATTTAATGTCTAGGGAAATCAGGGCAGGCTATGCTTCAGATCCGGCCGGTTCGGTCTCAGCCGGTTCCATCAAGTCGATCAGATCAGCCCGTGTTCCCGCATCTTCCT
>JAJYZJ010000088.1 GCA_021800035.1 archaeon | reverse complement strand
CGAAGCCCAATGTTTCCGCAGCACGGGCTAGCTCACCGATTCGACGAACTGACGCATTCCTCCAGTCAAAAGTCAGGCCCAAACGATTCGGAAGCATAGAGCGCTTGGGCAGCCGGTCCCAATAACATTTTCTCCCTTTCGCGGTATTGAGGTACACCAGTAGTCTGAAACGAGCTGTTCTAGGAGCTTCCGCGAGGCCTTTTAACGAAGGTAGCGCGACTAGGTCACAGTGCGTAGGGCTAGCTGTTAGCGAAGCAGCTTCGCCACATTCGGTACAGAATTCATGACGTCTTTTGCGCCGGCCCAGCCCTTTCGCGCATTCTTTACCGCAAACTGCATGTTAAGCAGTTCACCAGTAGTGTGTGCATCGCTATCCAAAGCAAGCTTTACCCCCTCTTCGACAGCTCTCTTCACCCACATCCAGGGAAGGTCCATCCTCCTAGGCTGGCCATTTACCTCGACTGCCTTGCCGTTCCGCCTTGCCGCAACGAGCACCTTATCCAAATCGATTCCGTTTTCCCCTCGCCGGCCCAAGAGCCTGCCTGTGGGATGGGCGAGAACCTTCAAATACCTGTTCTCGAGCGCATTTACTACGGCCTCGGTAAGCAGATTCGTGTCACTCGAGAATTTTCGGTGAAGAGAGGCAACAACGAAATCCAGAGTGGCGAGCGTGGCGTCATCATAGTCCAGCTTTCCTCCTCTAAGGATATCCACTTCAGAGCCGTGCAGAATCTCAAGTTTTGGGTGCTTAGAGCGGACCTTTTCAATTGCCGTTGCCTGTCGCCTCAAAACTGCCTCAGTCATGCCGTGTGCAACAGATTCGCTCTTCGAGTGGTCTGTAAAGACCAAATACTTGTAGCCCAACTTCTCTGCCGCGGTTGCCATTTCTTCGAGAGTACTGCTCCCATCACTCCAAGTGGAATGCGCGTGCAAGTCCCCCTGTATACTACCATCATCCACGAGCGTGGGTAGTTTCCCGCTTTCGGCCTGCTCTATTTCTCCAGTGTCCTCTCTAAGTTCCGGTTCGATATATTGGAGCCCCAAGGTCCTGTAAATTTCTTCTTCGCTTGCCCCGGCCACAAGATCGCCATCAGAATCCCTAAAGAGGCCGTACTCATTCAGTTTCAACCCTTTCTTCATGGCAAGAGTTCTGAGCTTTACATTGTGCTCCTTAGAGCCAGTAAAATAGAGCGCCATCGCACCTATATTCTCTTTGTTGGCGAGCCTTATGTCGACATGGACCCCGTGAGGAGTGAGCCAAGAGATTTTGCTCTCGCCCTTGGCCAGGAAAGAACCATTCATCTTCTCCAGTTCGAGCGCAAGCGGCTGTAGCTTTCTTTCGGGCACCGTAGGCAGGGCGACAATATCTACATCGCCTACTGTATCTTTGGCCCTCCGAAGGCTTCCGCATACTCGAAAGTCATAGCCATTCGCTTGCTGCAGGGAATCGAGTAGTGTGTATGCTGCGTCCGTAGCCTCGATAAGGAGCATTCGTTTCGAGGATTCACCAATCTGCGAAAGCGCAGTTTGTATGCTCTTTGCCAAGACAGCTGAGAACCCCTTGCTTACGAGAGTGCCATCCGCCAGAGCCTGCTCAAACTGGCGCCTGTTCCTGATGCCATACTTGTTATAGAGCAAAAGAGCGGTCTTTGGACCAATCCTTGGAATGGTCACCAATTCCTTGAGGCCAGGGTCCAGTTCGGACCTAAGCCCCTCGAGGAGGGACAGCTTCCCTGTTTCCACAATCTCCCTGATCTTCTCTGCAATCGCCTCACCTATGCCTGGTACCTCAAGCAGCTGTGCAGTGCCTACTAGCTCTTCAACTGGGGTGTCCAGTCTGCGGATATTGTTTGCCGCTCTTCTGTATGCAACCACCTTGAACGGCTGTTCGCCTTTAAGTTCCAAGAGGTCCGCTAACTCAGAAAATATATCTGCGACGACCCCGTTGTTCACATTTTTGGTACTCACCACGCGCCTATAAAGTAAGTTGACCAAACGCACAGCATCTCTCCTGCATGATGCCAATAACAAGTTCCGCAAGGCCGAAATTCAGGTTAAAACGCGGCCATGACGGAACTTGGTGCTCAGAGGCACTCCGTAACCACCGATGCCGAACTTGCGCTCTCAGAAAATCATGCGTAGCCATTGAGTGACCTCAATCCAGAGGGCCGAATCTGGACCCAGGTATGGAAAGGAGCTGCAGCCAGTGCTCCCTTAGAGCGGCACGCAATTTGCCTGAATCTACGCCCCCTGCCTACTTGCACTTGCAATACCAGGCTTTACGCGCTGACTGGCTACTGAACTTCTTCTAACCTATTTCTTTGAATTTGATACGGTTGAAGAACTCGGGCTTGTATCAGGCTCAAACTCGCCCAGTCTCTTCAGAATAACGAGTGCCTTCAGGGTTATCATCTTGCTTGGACGGCCCACCTGTTCCACTCTAAACGGATGGAATTCTCGCTTGTGCTCTTTCCACCAAGCCGGCCATCTGCCTTCGTTGTTGAGGTCGGGATGGACTGCGTCCAGATTCCATTTACCGTCCTTCCTTCTTTTTGCTTTCAAGTGGGTAATAGCAGGTTGCATCCGCTTGTCTCCACTATTACCCAGAGCGGTCAAGAAATCTAACCCTACAAGAATGTCGTAATAGTAGTGGTAAGGAAAATGAAATCGAAACCAGGGTTCATAGCGTGAGCCCTCTTTGCTAAGCCTACGCTCAAGATAGAACTCACAACCCCTCTCCACCGCTGCTTTCATGCGCCGAGTCCACTTCCGCCTGGGGTAGGCGGCAAAGGCGCTCAATCCCTCCCAAGCGTCAAGCGTGCCTGTCGAACCGAAGCAGTGCCATCCTCCATCCTCCTTCTGGGTCTCCACCAAGTAATCGAGCGCACTCTTCACCCGAGGCTCTTCGGCGTAGCCAAATTTGATAAGGGCTCGAGCGGTGTTACCGGTAACGCAGTGCTCACTCTGTTCTGCCCCAGGCGTGTCGAACCCGCCGTCTGGTCTCGAGTAGGTATCCAGCCATAGCCTGCAAGCAGTTTCTACTCTCGGGTCATCTCTCGTCACACCGAGGTCTGAAAGAGTCAGCAGCATCCAGTTCGTGGACAGGTACTTCGGCCTGTAAAGTCCATCCTCATTCTCACACCAATATCCCTGAGGTTTCTGCCCTGACAATATATCCGCAACCCATCCCTTGGTCGCTACCATGTGTTCGACTTCTTCAAGGTCCTCCAGGCTTTCCCGCTCCAATAAATCCCTCATTGCTAGATAGCGAATAGCAGGTTGAGACGGCTCGAGAAGCCAGTCAAGAACATCTTGCATCCGATCAAATTCGTTTCTAGTCTAATAAGCCATCACACAGAGGCAATATGCCGTGCCTATCCGCGGCGTCAGACACAGTGTTATGCCATAGTTGCCCGTGAACTTTCTGCGTTTACCAGATAAAGCGGGTTGATGAGATCCATTGGCTTAACTCGAGCCGCCGCGCTGTATCGGGTCCCCCCATTAATCAACGATGCAGCCTCTTTCCAGGCCCAGTTTGACGTGGCCGTTCGTCACCAGTTCGGACTCGAAGTTCCAAGGAAGATCTCCCGCAACTGCACAGAATTCTTTCCCAAAGCAAAGAGGCCCGAAAAGGGCGGGAACTGCCAACATCCGGTTGCGTGATTATTCAGTCAATTTACGGGGACACAGTTCCCGACCCAATGCTTTGCATCCTTTAGACCATTGGGAGCCTATGCAGTCAACCCGTGTCGGGCAAGACTTTTAGTCAGGTCTTCAGAACATAGATCGAAACCGAATGATAGACGAAGTAAGGTCAATTGCAGTGGTTGTCACCGATCCGAAGAAGTCAATCGAATTCTATACCCAGAAGCTCGGCTTTGAGCTACGAAACAACAATGAACACTGGATCACCGTTGCTCCGAAGGGCTCCAGAACTCTACTTCACCTTTGTCAGTCGGAAAAACCAGAGCCGGGCAACACCGGTGTATGGCTTCATGTGGACAATCTGGAAAAGTCTTACGATGAGCTATCAAAAAAGGGAGTCAAATTTACCAAGGCGCCGAAAGACGAGGGTTGGGGAAAATACGCAATGGTGAGCGATCCAGACGGAAACGAATTCTGGCTTCTTGAATGATGCATCTAACAACGGAGAATTGAAAGGAAGCTTAAGCAGATTGAAGCGCCACCGTGATCTCCTGTACGCCTGTCTCGGGTGGCACTGACTCAGAAAAATTGCGGTATAGCGATGTTGATGGGTCGAGTAGCAACGAGTAAAGAGCCAAGTCAGCGCGGCGATTCTATGCAAAAAAGGCCACATTACCCGACGCCCGAACACCGCCGCATTGTGGAGACCTTAACTGCATATTATTCCAAATGGCGATCTGTCTACGCAGTCGTGGTCGTGGGGTCTCTGGCTACTGGAATGTGCGATGCAGACTCAGATATTGATATGACGGTTCTCACTGATGGCTTCGACCTGAAAAAATACGCGCTCAGTAACGAAATCAGGTTTCGCGCTTACGAAAAAATGGGAGCCAGTGTCGACTGGGAGTACAGAGGAATTGAGGAGTTCTTGTATTTCGGAAACATTCGTGTAGACGTCAACTTTTCCACCGGAAACTTCAGGGCGTTTGAAAAACCCTTTGACACTCGGCGGGATGAGTTCGAGCTGTCAGTGGGTAACGTCTTCATTCATTCAGCCCCAGTATATATGAGAGGTGATAATAAATTTGAGGCGCTCAGAGAGAAACTGGTTCCTTATTACGATGAGAAGCTTGCGGAAAGGCGCCTGAAATCTGTCGTCAGTGAACTCGAATTCAGACTCTCAAGAACGCTAACCCAATCAAGAAAGGGTAACCAGCTTGAGGCAGAGAGGCAGCTAATCATGGCATGGGAGGATTATGTGCAGGCGTTCTTCATTTTTAACAAAAAATATCCGCTATCCTATTCAAAGTGGATCGAATATCAATCGGACGCGATACTCAACTCGCATGAGCTCATTTCTGCGTACACGGATTTTATGAGACCCGACGCTGCCATTTCCGAAAGATGTGCCGCAATCCGGCTGCGACTCAGGACGCTGAACTCGGAACAGAGCCGCGGCGGGCAACCAGATTGAAAAGCAAAACGGGGACCCGAGGAGTAGGTTTTATAAATCGATATCGAATAACCGATATCGATAGTCCAACATGGTGTGGTTCGGAATCGGAAGGTCAGGTCCCGGAAGACACAGGGGACTGCGCTGGTGGGTTTTGCGAATATTAGAGCGCGGCCCTAAGAACGGCGCAGAAATCATGGATGACATGGAGGCTATGAGCCAAGGTTGGTGGAGGCCCTCCCCTGGTTCGGTATACCCGTTGCTCGACGAACTAACAAAAGAAGGAACCATAAAGAAATTGGAGGATGGGCGATATGAACTCACAGAAAGAGCAGGGGAAACCGACTGGTTCAGATGGGGTTTTGGCTCTGGTCCAAGGAATGTGTCACAAGTGCTTGCGGAGATATCCAATCTCGTGAGCTATCTTGAAGACCTGAAGAAGTCCAAGAGCCAAGAAGTTTCCATGCATGCATCGGAAATAGACTTGCTTTCCAAAAGGCTTGAAGGCGTGGGCAAGTAGACCCCTCGATTCGCACTTTCTCTCTTCTTCTAAACTCGGGCCCAAGCTAGCGGCTTCAATAATCTGGCTAACGTACTAGTTTCAAATCCTTACAAGGAACATGGGAGAGAGATATCGACGTGCCATGAAACTCATCGCCCATTATATATTCGGACTGGGGAGTTCGCTTGTAGTAAGCAGCTATCTTGAAACCGTGGAGAATTTGGCTCGCGCTCCCTTAATGCCCATGGACGTTCTGCTTGTCTCATGT
>JAJYZJ010000087.1 GCA_021800035.1 archaeon | reverse complement strand
CTCAGGTAAATCGGGCAGAAAGCGATATCAGTCGCTCGAGCGTGCCCGGGGAAGTGTCCCAGCAGCAAGGTTACCACGCGCAAACGCCCGGAAGGTTCGGGCCTCAGAACGAGTTCGTGCTCCCGGATTATGACGGATACTGCCTGAGCAATATTCCCCGAGTGATACAGGCTCTGCTGGAGGGCAGAGGGCGAGACGCAGGAAAGCTCGGTTCCCTTTTTGAGAGCAGGACCGGGCTGGAAAATGTGAGAAATATTGTGCTTGTCCTCGCGGACGGGCTGGGCTACGGGCTCTGGGAGGAGCACGCAAACGACCCGGGGTTTTTTGCGGCCGTCACGAAGGCCGGGTTTGCGCACCCGATAACCACTGTCTTTCCATCGACTACATGCGCCGCGCTCACGACGCTTGCGACAGGGCTCACTCCACAGGAGCACGGGCTCGCAGAGTGGTTCCTGTATCTCAGGGAAGTGGACGCTGTTATCGAGTCACTTCCCTTCCGGCGCATGGGCTCGGAAAAAGTGGACGAGCTCTGCGCCGAGGTCGATTCCCGCGTGCTTTTCAGCGGAAGGCCGGTGTTCGAATCGCTGAGCGAGAAAGGGGTAGATTGTTACTCGCTCCTTGGTCGAGGGATAGCAACTACTGCTTACACTAGGCTATCACTTTCGGGGTCGAAAATAACGGGGTATGATTCGCCGCAGGAGATGTTCCAGACCGTAACGAAGATAGTGAACCGGGCCCGTTCGCCCACGCTGGTTTACGCATACCTGCCGAACGTGGACAGCGCTGAGCACAGGTATGGCCCGAAGTCGGCCGAGGTGGCGCTTGAAGCGGCTTCGCTATCCGCTGGCCTTGGGGAGTCTTTGAAGGGGCTCGAGAGCGTGGTTGCGGATTCCACGCTCGTTATTCTGACCGCGGACCACGGGCACGTCCAGACCAAGCCCGAGGAGATGCGCTACCTGAACCGCTACCCTGCTCTCGTCTCTGCCTTCGAGCGAGGCCCCAGTGGCAGGCAGATACTCCCGGCCGGTTCGCCGAGGGACGTTATGCTGCATATCAAAGAGGAAGATTACTGCGATGCGAAGGCGATACTCGAGTCAGAATTAGGGAGCCAGGGTGTGGTGCTATCGACAGATGACGCGCTCGGGCTTGGATTGTATGGAAGAGGCTCGCCAACCCAAGCGTTCAAGGAGCGAGTGGGGAACCTTCTCCTACTTATGCGGGATTCGGAGGGCGCATGGTTCGAATTCGAGGGTGTACCTCCTCTTGATCTGGTAGGGATGCACGGCGGAGCCACGGAGGACGAAATCATGATACCGCTCGCCGTGGCAAAGGCAAGCTCGCTCAAGAAGTGAGAACTCCCGCGGGGCTCGTGCTCGTAGACTCAGAGACGGGAGAGAGCTCTGTCTGGGGGCTCGTCTGTCCGAGATGCGTAAGCGTTTACCACGGGGGGCTTTCGATGAAGACCGAGCGGGAGGAGCCAGAGGCAACACGGGCGCTCAGGGGCGTGCTCGGCCGTCCGCCTACGGTTGAAGCCTTCGAAACAGACAAAGAGTTATACAACGCTCTCTGGAGAGGAGTTTCGAAGTGAACGACTCTGGAGCGCGCGGGACGAGAGCGGTTGAGCGATAGCCCAACCAGTCAGGAGTACTTGAAGTGTTCTTCCTTCGGTTCTGCCGAATGGACGCGAAGGTGTGTAGATGTCGTACGGGTAGCAAAGACCGCGGAGGGCTACGCGGATGAGTTTGACGACTGGAGGGATGTAAAGTACACCTACGCTTGCTCGAAATGCGGGAAGACTTTCGACGAAACTCCTGCCAAAGGGATCCGACTCACCGCGCATGTCACTTTTCGATTTGGGCTCTGGCTAGGCCCGACAGGGAGCACTACGCGGCCACCGAAGCCCACGAGTGCAGAGAGCACAATCAGAGTTTCAACGCCACGATAGAGGTTCCTTCTCTTGAGCCAGAAGGTGAGGCCATTGCTTATTGGACGCCTTCAAGGCTGCCGGGCGCGCGAGCGGAAGGCGCACTGTCTATGGCTTGACGAGGAGCTCGATAACCCCTACGCTGGGATACACCACGAATCCGATGGACTCGCCATTGCTAACATATGAAAAAGCGTAGCTGCCGTCCTCGGAGGGCACCTGCCCGCTACCGCAAAATCCGTTCGAGCAGGTGTAGCTTATGTTGAAACCACTGGGTTCTCCCGGAAGGCCGGTATAGGGTAAACGAGTGAACTTAATCCCTTTGAAAGTGACCGAGCTGCCCACAGGGAAAGAGGTGAAAGTAACGTTCTCTGCATAGGGGTGCTCTGCCAGGAACTGCTTGAGCGTAGTTACTTCAGGAGCTGTAGCGGGAGGGGCTGGGGTAGGCGCAGGCGCAGATATTCCGTACCAAATGACGAACGCCGTCAGGCCCAAGGTAGCAATCGCTAGGATTGCGCCGACTGGCTTCCTATTTCCCAATCTAGTTTCTGAATCTCCGCGGAACGTCATAAACGTTGCACTTTGAGCCATTTTATGTAGAGTTCGAAAAGTGGCCTCGCCTTATGTGCCTAAAGCAAGGATTCATCAATAAGATATACTAGCTGCTTAGAGAGGGCTCGCGCAATGTGTCCTTCCCTACAGCACAAGTCCCTTCTTGTCGAGAGCTATCAGATTCCTCGAAAAGCAAGACATTGCTTGGAACTGTTCGGGCCCCCAAACATAGCCGAATTTGAAAGTTAGGGTAAATCGCGAAATCTGGGGCATGAGCGGGGCAACTGTCACCGGATGGGCTCATAATGGAGCGCAACCACGCCGTTACAAAACGCTTTGGCTGCGATGAGTTTGAGCTTGTGCCTTCTTTCGTTGTCTGTAAATAGCGACTTCCCTGCGCCTAGGATAATGGGCCGCACCCGGATGCGGTACTCGTCAACCAGGTCGCTTCTGACCAGTGCAGACACTAGGGTGCCGCTACCAACGACCACCATGTCCTTTCCCGAACCCTTCTTCAGCTTGGCGACAGCCTGAACGGGGTCTTCGCGCACCAGCACTGCAGGCTGCCAGAGCGCTTCCTTGAGGCTACGCGAGAACACCAGCTTCTGGAGGTTGTTCAGATACCCTATGATTTCAGAATCAAAGCCGCCAGGACTCGGAGTCGCTTTCGGCCAAAAATTGCCTGAACTCCTCGTAGGTGACCCTGCCATAAAGCATGGTGTCAACCCGCCGCAAGATTTGGTTCGACCATTCGATTTCCTCCAGGTCGAATTCGAACCAGTCGATTTCACTCTTAGGGCTGGTATAGTAGCCGTCGAGGGAGATTATCGTGTCTAGGATTACCTTTGCACGTCCACGGTTCCGAGGTCTACATCTTAAACGTGCCGCATCGGGATTCCTGCCTAGGAACGGAGCGGAAAGGCGGAGTCTGCAAACACAACTTCAGGTGCGCTGGCAGAGCAAGCAAGCAGGATAGGATTCTCGGCGCCCCAAAAAACCCCCCTTTATTGTTTGCTACACTAAAGAAGGCGTCTCGGGAATGACGAGTTCTCCGCGGCTTCGCCATCTGGCTACAGAAAACCGGTCAAGCCGTTTCTTGGGGCAATGGCAGAGCAGGAATCAATTGGATAGAGACATGGAGGCTTCTGGCGGGCGAGCGTGGACACGCGCTTGGCACGGCGCCCACCCTCGCCGGCTTCAGAAAGACGTTGGAAAACTCGGTCTTGGAGCTCCCAACCATTATACTCCTTGTGACCAGCACCGGAATAAGACTGGACGCATCGTGCAGCATGGCTATCAGGCATTTAAGTTAGTTTTCCAAAGCAACGAGCTTCCGGCAGCGCCTCTGGCTGTATTCACAGCAGTTCAGAAAAGCATGTGATTTTCATACCACGAGGGACCCAAACGAAAGAACTGCGAGATTTTGAATTGAGAAAACCAAAGGCACGAAGTTAGGACCCGACTCCCCTCCAGTAAGGAATAGACGGCAGCTATGATCGGAGGGCATACGATTCTTAATGACATGGTAATGGTACTGGAATATCCCCCTAGCTACATCTAAAAGTTAGTCAAAGAATGGCGGCAATGTACTCAGCTGAATCCGAAGGTTGATGGGGATAGACAGAGTCTATACAGCGACGAACAAAAGGGGGAAGGAATGAGGCTGTTTCTAAGTACGGAGATACAACCCAGACAATATCCCGCAAAAGATTCTCTGGGGGTTGGTAGAGCAAACCCGCCGAAGTAAGCTTGCCCTTCAACTACTCGGCGGCATTTGCAAAGCTAAAGCGGAATATTCTGCGGCGCCAAGAGAATAGCAGGCTCCAGTTTGACCGTCCCTTTGCCTGTAGTCAGAAATGGGAAACGACTAGATCCACTCTGTGTCCTGAAAGCGAAGTATATCATACTCGTTATTCAGACCGGTCTCGGTTTGCCATAATTAAACAAAGTTCGTGGCGCTACGAATTTAGATTGTAGAATCCCGTCGATAACTACTTAAAAATTTTGGCGACCACAACTGCAATATAGCCGAAACACGATAATCCTACCAGAAAAAGAAACGTCAATCCGAGCGCTGGAATTCTTCCGCCGGGCCAAATCACTCCATAATAGTCAGAAATAAAAAGCAGAACCAGCGAAACAGAAGTTACCAGTATAAAGTCAAATGTGGCTATTAAAATGATAGGACGAAGTTCCTTGCTTAAATAGATTCTTTCGCTGGCCAATCCGTGAATTACGGACATTAATACGAAGAACAGTGTGCCCGGGATTACCGCACCCAAAAACATGGTATCATAGAATGTCATTGAGATGGCCCTCGTCTAACTCTTCGACCAGAACGAGCTTAAGGTCATTGTCATTGGTTCGTCTTTGGAAGGATTGTCTGGCAAACTGGTCTGCGCCATGCGGCGCAACTAAAATGCCACATCTAATGTGCCTGTTATAATGTCTTTCAGTTGTCACTTTCAGGATATATTCTTCCGCTAGACTTTGATTAACAGCAGATTCCGCGATATCTGTTAGAACTATATCTCTGTCTTTTGTTGCTACTAAGTTGAAACGGTTTCCCATCATCCTCAATTTGCCATTTTCCAGAACTTCGTAATGGCGTTCATGCAGTATCCTTCTCAAAAATTCAGTTTGATAGGTGGAAGAAGGGCTTGGCTCCTTTTCCCGCCTCTCTCCTTTTTCCCACATTTCCTCAAACCTTCTGTAGAATTGCATTACCACAGGTTCTTCACTGAAACCCACAGCAACATATTCTCGATTTACGTGTGGATAGCCCAGGGTGGTGTCTGAAGGGATTCCCATAAGCACGTAAGAACGGTCAAAAATAAGCACTCTAATATCTCCATGATCATAAAAACGAACAGGACAGCCGAGTTTTTCGAATTCTTCTGTATATTCGTTAGCTGTTTGCAGTTTCACGCTCAACACCCTTACGACCACTCCCTTCGCCCTTGCTAATCGTATCGCATCAGCGAACTCCTTCTCTTGCGAAATCCAGGCAATATGACGGCCCATTAGGAGCGCATCACTTTTGCACTGCTGGAGCATCTCTGATGTCTTTTTGACAAAATCTCTTCTAGAGGTAAATATCTCGCACATTGGCCCCGACCCGCCTGAAAAGTTCAGGGCTCTCGCGTGCCTAATAATTTTTTCGCTTCTGTATTGATGTTCAGGATAAGCCCTATTTGCGGTCGATTGCACGAGAAGAAGTTTGCCCCTAACCCTTAGCCCTTAGCTGCGCAACCCACCCTCCACGGAAGCTATCACAGCTTTTGAACGGGTCAAAATCTTCTGACTCAGGCAAGAGCAGCACATTCATACAGGGCAGGTTCAGTTTCCGCAATCAAAGACGGTTGGCGAGTTTGTGGTATCGCTCTATTTCCACGAGATATAATCCCTTTTATCAAGACTTGATCAATGTGACCAATTGTGAACAGCGCATGGCATA
>JAJYZJ010000086.1 GCA_021800035.1 archaeon | reverse complement strand
TTTAAGAGATCAAAACAAAAGAAGAGTAAGGCTGGGTTTCCAAGATTCAAGCCAAAACAAAGGTACCGCTCGTTCACCTACCCGCAGGATGGATTTAAAACCCTACCTAACAACCATATACTGCTAAACAAGGTCGGGGAACTAAGGGTGTTCATGCACCGCGAACCACTGGGTAGAATCAAGACACTCACCGTAAAAAAGGACAACGTTGGGGACTGGTTCGTGATTTTGATAGTAGAGCAACCTGACCCAATACCCAAGGCTCACATAACCAACCCTGTAGGTATTGACTTGGGGTTGGAAAAGCTTGCTGTGTTGAGTACTGGAGAATATGTTGAACCACCAAAGTTCTTTGTCAAAACCCAGAAAAGGCTCGCTAAAGCTCAACGTGTGTTGTCCAGAAGGAGGAAAGGTTCAAGGAACAGAGCGAAGGCCAGACTCAGAGTCACCAAGCTGTTCAGGAAGGTCGAAAGGCAGAGGAACGACTTTCTGCATAAGGTTTCGTACACGCTCGCAAAAAGGTTCGATTTGATAGTGTTCGAGGATTTGAATATAAAGGGTCTGGTTCAAAACGGTCACTTTTCCAAATCCATACAGGACGCTTCTTGGGGTAAGCTGGTACAGTATACTTCCTACAAGGCTTCAAACGCCGGTGGGAAGGTTGTGCTAGTTGACCCAAAAGGCACAAGCCAGATGTGTGCGAGATGTGGTCGGGAGGTGAGAAAGTCCCTATCCGTAAGGGTTCACGGATACTCAAACTGTGGATTTATTGTGGACAGAGACCTCAACGCCTCCCTGAACATCTTGAGGAAGGCGGTACCCGCGGGCAGCGGGGAAGTCACGCCTGTGGAGATGAGACCTCTACCCCTCCTGAGGGGGCAAGCTTTGTCTTTGAAGCAGGAAGCCCACGTGCTTTAGCCGTGGGAGGACGTCACAGGCTATCTCCTTATTAGGTGCTCGGAACCACGACATCTGCGATGGCGATCGACCCGGCTCAGGCAACCGAACGCGGCCCAACCCGCACCCAGTGGGCGATTTCCTCGCTCGCAGGAATGGGTGCGCTGCTTGACGGTTACGACCTGAGCGTGATAGGGTTTGGCGTTGTGCTAGCCGCAGGTACTTTCGGGTTTTCGGCAAAAGCAGACCCACTACTATATTCCATGGTTCTGACGAGCGCTCTCGTGGGTATGGCAGTTGGCAGCTTGTTATTCGGATGGCTAGCCGATAGAATCGGGAGAAAAACCGCGTTTAGCGCAGACCTTCTCTTCTTCGTGGTCTTCGCACTGCTGTCGGCATTTTCTCAGAACGTCTATGAACTGATAACTTTCCGACTGCTGATGGGAATAGGTATAGGCGGAGATTACCCGGTCAGTTCGACGCTCATATCTGAATTTGCCCCAAGAAACTCGAGAGGAAGGCTGCTCATGTACGGAATTATGTTCTACTGGGTGGGAACGCTGGCTGCAGGAGTTGTAAACTACTTTGCACTTGGGATGGGCGCATCAATAGCGTGGAGGGCGGCGCTTGCCGCAGGGGGGATAATCGCGATTCCGGTTGTGGTAGCAAGAAACGTAGCCCCGGAGTCGCCCCGCTGGCTAATGTCCAAAAATCGCTCTGTGGAGGCGGAAGCAATATCGACCAGGGTAAGCGGCACGAAAGAGCTAGCCCCAGCAGCAGGTTCATATGACTTTTCAGAACTCTTTCGAAAATACCGAAGGCAAATTCTCTTCGTGACGCTGACATGGTTCAGCTTCGATGTAGGCGCCTACGGGTTGGGCTTCTATTCTGCTACTCTATACTCGCTTTACGGCATCAAGAGCCTAGCCGAAATCGCGCTCTTTGGCGCAATCAGCGCGCCCTTCCCGATTTTGGCCTATCTTGTGCTCATGAAATACGTCGACGTCTGGGGAAGGAGGATACCTTCCATCGCCGGGTTTGCCGTGATGACGGGCGTGCTTGCCACGTTACCGACTTTGCTCAGAATAAACGCCATCTTCCTTCTGCCGCTATTCATTCTTTATTCTTCTCTTGAACAGTGGCCCGGCGGAATATTCAGCTTCGGCTATTCAGTAGAGTTATTTCCGACCACTCTCAGAGCCCGGGCACAGGGAATAGGTACTGCAGTTAGCAGAATTGGAGCCATTATAGGCACCCTCTTCTTCCTTCCTATAGCGGCGCACGGACTCGTCTATGGGACGCTCTTCTTTGAGGCTTTCATCATACTCGCGCTTCTGCTCACGTTGGCATTCGCGCCTGAAATCAAGCGGAACGAATTAGAAGAAGTTGCCGGAGAACTTCCTGCCTCCCCCGACAGTAGCTGAAGTATGCTCTTGAACTCGAAAGGAAGAAGAGAGTGGAAGCTCGGGCGTTATAACCGGTTCTCAGTCTCTCAACCTTTGGTGCCTCCGGAGTAAAGCCCCTTCAAAAGGTAGTTCTGGGCTGCGAGTGCCAGAACGATTACCGGAACGGCAACGATTATTCCAGCCGAACCAACCTGCGCCCACAGGTTTGCGCCCACCGTAGAGCCGAAACTCGTGGGGTCAAACAGCGCAGCGAAATTAGTGACAGCGAATGAGCCGGTCGGAGGAAAATTAAACTGATAGGGGGTCTCCGATAACACGAGCGGAAACAAGAGGAGGTGCCAAGAGAAAACGAACGACAGGAGCGCAGTTGCGAACAGCCCCGGCCTAGCAAGCGGCATGACAACTCTGTAAAATGCGCGTATCGGGGAGTAGCCGTCTATATGAGCCGCCTCTTCAAATGTCTTTGGAAGAGAATTGTAAAAGTTGCTGAGAGTCCAGATCGCGAATGGAAGCGTAAAGATTGGATAAGTGAGTATGAGGGCGATCCACGTGTTCAGCAGACCAACCTTGTATATCATATAATAAGCGCCGAACACGAATGTGGTGGATGGCAAGCTGAAGAGATAGATCGAGAGAAAAAGCAGCCACCTCTTCCTTCGCCTTGCTACTGCGAAGGCGGCTGGCGCGGCTAGGATCAGAGTAAGCGCCATTACCGCAAGAGAGACTACGAACGTAGTTATGAGGTAGGGCTCGGCCTGCACTGCAGTTGCTACAAAAGTTATGATGGACGCGGCTTTCGGCCATAATAGCGGAGGATTGTAAAGGTTCAGACTGTCCGGCCTTGTCGCAATCAGTCCCATCCAGTAAACCGGAAAGAGGAGAAAAAGCAGGGTCAAAGCAGAAACTACGTAGATAAGCGGCCGAAACGCAATCTTGAGCGCACGCGGCACAGACAACCGAGCGCCTGTCGCTCCAGACCCTCTCTTACCGATTTTACCCTGCGATAGCGTAACTCGGATAAGAAGATAAGAGAATATGCTCACTATCGCGGTGAGAATGATTCCAGAGGCTAGCCCTTGGGCAACCTCGTTTGCGTAAAAAATCTGGAAATATACAACCAAAGGGAGCGTTGCAACTGCATAGGAGTAACCCTCGTTAAGTATGTATGGCAGGTCAAAGTTGCCGAAGGCGATGATGAGCGTCAGGAGAAACGCGGTGAGAATCGCACTCTTTGCCATTGGCACTGCAATCGAAGTATAATAATCTGATACCCCAACGCCATCTACTTTCGCGGCTTCCTTGAGGTGAGCCGGTACCGAAGACAGGCCTGCGAGCACGACTAGGAAGGCAAGGGGTATGCTCGTCCAGATGCTCACTATCGTAACGCTGTAAATCACGAGTGAGGGCTGTCCCAGCCAGTCGACTGCGTGAAATCCGAGCAGCCGTAGCAAATAGTCAGCCGGACCATTAATAGGGTCATAAATAGTAATCCAGACAAGAGCCGCGGCCGTAAACGGAATGGTATACGGAAGGTACGCGAGCAGCGAAAAGAGCCGCCGGCCTCGCACAAGCGAGTCTACAAAAATCGCTAGCGCAGTACCCAGCACAACCGCAAATATCGCGCTGCCGAAAGAAAAGATAAAGGTGTTCTCAAGAAACCGCAGAGTCTGGGATGAACTGAACAGTGTTACGTATGAGGAAAGCTCGCCGCTTGGTGCAGAAAAGTAGATGGATAGCCCAAAGGGCACTATCGCAAAGAGTACGAGGTAGAAAAACGCCGGAAAATAGAATATCCGTTCAGCCAACCAGTCTCATACCCTTGGCATCGAACCACATCACACCCTCTTCCGCAATGGAAAAATCTATCGTCTCGCCTTCACTCGGAACCTTCCCGTTTCTGAAAAGCGCTCTCAGTTCCTGACCTTGCATGTCCAAGTAAACAACAGATTCGCGGCCACTGAACTCGGTAGAGATTACCTTTGCCCGGTTCGGCCCGCCTCCCAGCACAATTGCCTCAGGCCGGATGCCCGCGTGCTCCGCCCCCGGAGGAGGAGAGTGCGTAAACTGAATTGATTTTCCGACGAGCCCCATCCGGACTGTATTCAAAGGCGGATATCCGATAAAGTTGGCCACAAACTCGTTCGCAGGCTCCCTGTAAATTTCCATGGGAGTGCCAACCTGGAGTATAACACCCATATCCAGTATTGCAATTCTGTCGGATATCGAGAGCGCCTCGGCTTGGTCGTGAGTCACATAGATTGTTGTGATGCCAAAGTCCCTCTGAAGCTCCTTTACGAATTTCCGCGCGGAAAATCGAAGCTGGGCGTCAAGGTTCGATAGTGGTTCGTCGAGCAAGAAAGCGGTGGGCTTCTTGACAAGCGCCCTCGCCAGCGCGACGCGCTGCTGCTGACCGCCCGAAATTTCTCCTGGCTTCCTATCAAGCGCCATTTCTATTCCCAGCCGCTTCGCCATTTCGGCGGCTTCGTCGAGCGCCTTAGATCTTGCAACACCTTTGGCAAGGAGTGGCGATGCGATATTCTCGGCTACAGTCTTGTTTGGATAGAGCGCGTAGTTTTGGAAAACCATGCCCACATTTCTCTTGGCAGGCGTGAGCGTATCCGACAGCTTTCCGTCGATGTAGACATGGCCACCATCCTGGGTCTCCAGTCCAGCGACAACTCTGAGAAGTGTGGTCTTCCCAGAGCCTGACGGCCCAACTACAGAGAACAGCTCACCCTTCGAAACTTCTAGCTCTATATCTTTCAGAACCTGCAGGTCTCCAAACTTTTTGTTAAGGCCCCGTAGTGCTACGCTCATTTGCTGGAGACCGTAAAAAGAAAATGGGAGGCAAGTCTAGCAGGCGATAGCTCAGCTGACATCCTTCACCCAAGCTGCGGCGGCCTGATTCAGGGCCTGCATCGCAGCTACGCTGGAACTGCTGCTACCCGTCAGATAGTCGTAAACTGGGGTGTTAAAGTCTGGAATAAGGTGCGCAGCTGTAGGCGGAATGTTAGGGGGGTTTGCCCAAGCGACAGCCGCAGTCTCAAACACGTCCCTGATTATCCCCTTTTGCCAAGCAGACACCGAAGAGTTTGCGGAAATCAGGTTGACTGCCTGCGCAGAAATCGGAAACTCGCCAGTCTGATAGTAGAGCTGCGCGTTCACGCTTGGCTGCAGCAGATATTGGATAAACTGCGCCGCGAGAGCCGCGTGTGTTGAGTATTTGCTAACTCCAAGAAAGTCCGTTCCAGTCTCAGAGTAGTTACCCGGAAGTGCTGCAATCGCGTATTTGCCGTTCACCTTCGAGCTTGAGGCAACAAGCGCAGGGTTCTCCGGCGTAAACATGATTGCACCGGCTGCAGTGCCGTTTGCGAAGTAGCTACCAATCGTGCCGTAATTCACCGAGCTGCCAAAGGGCTGGGGGTCATACTGGACAAGCTCACGCATTATTTGAAGGGCCTGAAGACCGGCTGTGCTGTTGAATGAGGGTAGAGGTATCCCGTTAGAGCCTGCAGTGCCCTCGAACATAATGTTGTAGTTCGTGATGCCCCCCTTCGTGCCGCCGTTTAGCGACTGATTGTGCATATAGTACCAGCCATAGATTGCCGGAAATGTGTCGATAATGTCGTGTGAAAGAGAGGCATCGGTCAGGAAGCCGTATTC
>JAJYZJ010000085.1 GCA_021800035.1 archaeon | reverse complement strand
AGTTCGTGATGCCCCCCTTCGTGCCGCCGTTTAGCGACTGATTGTGCATATAGTACCAGCCATAGATTGCCGGAAATGTGTCGATAATGTCGTGTGAAAGAGAGGCATCGGTCAGGAAGCCGTATTCCACGGTGTGAGTCTGGTTGACCAGAAACTGGTCTGCCCAGACAACCTCAGTCCAGTTAGTCCAAGCCGAGGGGTTGAATTGCACGTGATACTCGCTGTAGAATTGCTGGCCCAGCGGGCTGCTCGTATTGAATATATCCGTCCTGTAAAACATGGCAAAGGTCGCGGAGTCGTACGGTGCTCCTATTGTCTCAGTAGCTCCAGTTGTCGCATTGCGGTAGAGACCCCCAAACGAGAGCTGATACTGCGGAATGTCTGTAGTATTTATCTTAAAGAAGTTGTTCAGATTCAGAAGATATGGCGCGACCGAAAGCGCGGTGGTTGAAGTGAACCCGAGTATGTCATACTGGCTCGAATGAGTTTGCTCTGCGCTCACTTCGTCTGCTATGTAGGAGCTGAAGGAAAGAGGCTCAATTGTTATGTTCACATTGGGATGAGTCTTCTCGAACTGCTTGGCCGCCCAGCTCATCCAAGCATTAGCTGGATCACTAAAAGTGACGAGTGTTAGCTTCGTCGCCTTCGAGCTGCTTCGAGGGGCAAACAGGTAGACCCCGGCGACTATGGCCACCAAGATCACTACTATAATGCCGACCACTGCAGCAGTGCTCAGTGCGCCGGGCTTTCGCTTAACCATTTGGAATTCAGGTGGGTCTTTCCGGCATCTCTATAAATTCTATGCATTTGCCACCTGGGCGGAAACGAGAGCGCTCCATATTGTATTCAGTACACATTCTCTACGCGAGTAAAGCAGGCTCACGCCTCGAGAGCGCAAAATGCTTTAAATATTTTCGGCAAAGAAGCCCTCGCTCAGGATGCAGAATCACGAGGAAGAACTAAAACTGCAGGTCATAATCCTCACTGCGTTCCTGACCGCGGTGGCCTTTCTCTCTTACACACCGATGATAAAGGCGCAGTTAAACTGGGTTGAAAGTCCCGGCTTAGCCGCAGATTATTCAGCGTACTATACGGCTGCGTATAATTTCCTGTTCAGCCCCATGCATCTTTATTTCCGGAGCTCCATGCAGAACTTTCCAGTGCCCAACGCTCAGGGCTTCGTCTATCCCCCCTGGTTTGTGCTCTTTGTCCTTCCATTCTCAACTTTGTCATTCCCCACCTCCGAGAAGGTATTTGCTCTGTTTCAGCTCTGTCTTATGCCCGTAATGGCCTACCTAGTCTACAAATTACTCGAGCCCAAGAGCGAGCTCGGGTACCTGGCTACTGCCTTCGTGGTAGAAATGGTAATGCTCGAACCGTTCGACAGTAGATACGTAGGAATTGACATTTGGCCTCAAGTTCTGGAGTATGCCCCTTTCTTTGCTGCCCTCGCCGTTTTTCCGATTGTCGCAGTCAAAGCCGTCACGGAAAGGAGGCGCTGGGCGCGGGTACTCCTGACCCTCGCTTCTGTCACCATTTTCGTCTTCACAGCGGGTGTGCCTGTAGCTCATGTCCCCCGGGTATTTCCAGTCCGCTCTGGCGCGATGAAAGTGGGAGGAGCATACGGGTGGCAGTGGGTGCTTGGACAGTCCAAGGTTCTCGAACTGGCTCTAATTCTTGCCGCGCTCGTGCTTGCCAAGAAAAGACCAGATTTATCGCTGCCTATGCTACTGCTTTCGTCTTTTGACCCCAGGTTCACACTTATGGCGCTACCGCTGTTCGTCTACCTTGTAGCCAAAGGGCACACTACACACAAGCTGATAAGGGGATTAATTTATTCGATTGTATTTCTAGTGGTTCCGTTTATACTGTATCATGGAGTGCTGCTAGAATATATTTCATTCGTATTGCAGGGGTATATTCTGGCGCCCGGCGGAGGGGGCTCGTTCGTCTTCTGGGATTATGAATGGCTCATTTTCTATGCACTTCTGGCCACCGAAATCGTATACTTTGCAAAGGAATTTCTGGACCGTTACCCCGCTTTCTCAAAGAAAATACTTCGGATTTAATGGGAGACCTCGAACTGATGCGAGCTCAGGGGCCATCCCCAAAGGCGCTATTTTTAACTTGGTAGCTATGTGCGGAATTTTCCACCCGCGATGTCAGCAGGCTCACGAAGCTTTGAATCTGATAGCATTGATCTGCTCGGAGCCGGGACCTAGCACAATCGTATTTTTTCTTTTGCCGTAGCTACCTCGACCTATATGGCCCCCCATGACCAAAGCGTGCGCTCTTCCTACCGGCTCTTGATAAACTATTCAGAGGCATTTCTCTGAATCGAAACTAGTTGTGGTCGTGCGCTATCCATTAGGCGCCAGTATCCGAACGGGCCGGGCACCATCTGACTAGTATATGGTGAATCCTTCTCGTGGCTCAAATTTGGGCGGACGGGCCCCAAACCGCCGCGCCGAAAACTCAGAGAGGTCTACCGGAGGCTGCCTCCCGCATGCCATGTGCGCCAGATATTCCCCGATTGCGAGTGAGCGCATCACCCCGAAGCCGTTGTCGCCGCAGCCCACAATCACATTCCCCGCATCGCTTATCGGACCAAGTAGCGGATGCCTGTCGGGTGTTCCTCCGACTAGTCCGGCCCATGAGGTGATGAATTCTGACGATTCAACTTTACCTAACCTTGAGAGCAACTTTTGAGACACTTCAGTTTGAAACCCGGTTTCGCTATGAGTGTCAAAATCGTCAGGGTCAAAATTCCCTAGGGAAGTTCCGTCTCCTACCGCAATCGACTTGCTTGACTCCGGCCTGAAATAGAAATGGAGCACCTGGTCATCAACAACAGGGCCAAGACCCACTTCGTAAGTCACAAGACCCAGTTGTGTCTTATACGGAATCACAGGAAGATCAAGGTAATCCCGGACAAGTTTTCGGGTCCAGACGCCGGCCGTAACTACGACTGCATCAAATTTCAGCTCGGCCCCTGACGCTTCGAGCTTGACCCCTGAGGAGATTTCTGTAATGGAAGTTACCCTCCTCCTTTCATAACTGATGCCGAGCGACCTTGCGAGGGAGAGTTCGGCGCCCACCAAATCAGTGGGGGAGACGTAACCGTCCTGTGGAGAATAGCTGGCTACTTCCTCTTCTCTTAACTTCATATCAGGAGCGAACCTGCGAGCGTCCATAACTCCAATCATCTTCGCGTCTTCACCCAATCTTCGCTGTCGCTCAACAAGCTGGCTGAGCCGCTCTTTGTCTCGGGCAGGAACTATCCGAATCATTCCAGTTCTGCGAAACACCGAATGAGGAACGCTGGTTTCAATATCACGGATGTGCTTGAGCGTCCTCGAAACCAAAGTGGAGTCCTTTTCATACCAAGTCTGCGTAGTCAGAATTCCCGCGGCAAAGCCCGTAGCGCCAGCGGAGTGCCCGGTTGCTTCGAGGAGCATGACACTCGCGCCCAGCCGAGCCAGAAAGAGAGCTGTGGCTGCGCCCCATGCACCGGCACCCACCACACACACTTTCAAGGAGCTTGACCTGTGTTGTGACAGGGTTTCGGGACCCCAGTTGCTAGCCCCGAATAAACGCGTACGCCGCAGTGACTACGTAGAGCCCGAGCAACAGGTCGTACAGCCCAGGAATGTATGAACCTGCCGCTGTACCGCTATACATTGTAATCCCGAACAGATATGAGGCAAACTGACCGGGGGTTGAGAACCCAACGAGGTGATATGTGGCCACGTCTGCTAGAAGGAACAAAACCATGAAAGTGCTCCAGGCGGCAGCAAGCTTCGTAAATACTCTCGCGTTTAGCGCGAGCACGATGATTCCTCCTACCAAATCCACTATCGCCGTAAGAGCGAGCGCATCCCAGTGGAGGAAATACTTTGGAGTTGTGCCAAAATCCGTTTGCAAGTTTTTGTCTGTAACCAAGATAACCGCCGTGATAACGAAGTCGATGAATAGGAGCGCGGATATCGCAATTCTACCTCTAGAAGATTTAGGGGCAGTATTTTGCACAGAAGTTTGCATGTCAGTCACATTCTCCATTCCTGATCCTCGCCTCTATAAGATATATGTCTTCCCATAAATGGTGCCATAGATCCTCTATCGCTGCAATGCTGAGTCAGACATAACCGTCCTAAATATAGAGCACGTGATGATTGACATATCCGCGCGTTTCTCCTCTTAGCAGGTTTCTTCACACGCACTTGTATCTCAACCCAACCCAAAGCCTGCCAGTATGGCTCGTTTTGGGGCAAATTCGAATCTCGACATTAGGCAACAGCGTGATACCGCCTATGTCCCGACGGTTGGGTGTTTCCAGATTCTAAACCAGAACTTTCGTAAGCGAGCTATCCTCTAACACGAAAAATGGAACTATTTTTCCTGGGGTGTACTATTTGAAAATGGTCACGCTACGACGCGAAGTCAGAAATGATTGCACCCCCGAAGTTTCCGAGCGACTTATTCTCGAAATTGAACTGGACGGAAAAACTCGCATGGAGATTTATTGACTAATTCTGTTAGAGTGAGAGACTTCCGCTTACAACCTCTGGAAGCCTTACTCAGAATTCGCTCCATATAGCCGAACAATTTTTATCGCCTCACACCAAAGCCAGAGGCAGGAGCCATTATCGTTTGTCTTCCAAATTTACAATAGTAGTTCCAACTCACAACCGACAGTTTCGAGTAACTTCGTTATTACGGAGTATATCCGCGACCGCCCCTGAGTCTCTTGCAAAAATTGTTGTCGTGGATGACTCCGATAGAAGTACTGACCTTCCAGACCGAACCAACCTTAACGTGGAACATATCAGAATATCCTCGAGAGTATTCATTTCTCGTGCAAAAAACCTAGGTTGGAATATGGCATCTACAGAATTCGTGTATTTTATCGATGACGATAACATCGTTTGCAATGAAACCTTCACGCCAGTGCTTAGAGAAATGATGCACGGGCCGAAAATCGGCGCCTTGGTCCCAGCTGTGCTCTATAAGCGGTCTCCAAATCTGGTGTGGGTATACTCGACTCCACTTTCGAAGGACAGATGGAAACACGATCTTATTGGTAGAAACGAGCCTCGGAATAAACAGTTTGAGGGAAAGTTAATCCGGACAGATGCCCTCCCAAACGCCTGCCTATTACGAAGGAAAGCTCTCGAAGAGGTCGGCGGGTTCAATGAGGCGCTTGCCGTAAACAGTTCTGCAGAGCTTGCTATCAGATTGCAAAAAGCGGGTTGGAGCACCTACTCCTGCACCAACGCGTTCATCTATCATGACGTTGAACCGCCCGGTAGGCTGGGCTGGTGGGCCACTCACGGAATCGCAGACCCAGAAAGAGTCTATTATGAGGTAAAAGATTGGTTCGCTCTTATGAGGTTTATCCATTCGGAAGAGCGATTTTTCAAATTCAGGGCGGCCATCCACTCAGCAAGATTTATCCTGCCTAATTCACTTGCATACTTGGTAAGGGGTGGGCCCCGCAGGTGGAAACTTCTTGCGAGGCTCGCCAACGGTCTAACTGAGGCTCTCGTGGAGGAGAAGCACAATCGCACACTCTTGTAGAAATGCTTTCTTCCTACCCGTAGAGCAGCTATATCTAAGTATAGTAAATATAGTAAGAGAGTTCAGCCAACTAACATTCGAGATGTATATCCGGGCCCCACGAACCACAAGATAAGCCGGCCCGAGAACTGGGTAAACCATAGACGTACTTGGAACCCAGGTGGAGAAATTGAAACATGTTAGTAGTGCAATTCGGCCTCGTCAATATTTTCTGCAGGCGCGTGAGCTGCAGTCTTACCCTAAAGTCAATCGACATTATCTTTGGATTTCTCATTCCTATAGCTGATAAATACCATGGATTTCAGGGCCAACATACCAGAGCTATATACATCGAGATAGCTCAGAGGCCTGAGTCTCCTTAGAGCACGTCCCATATTGTTATCGAACAGTCCCGTACCCTTTCTCATAGTTTCGATTAGCGGAATCCCCTTGA
>JAJYZJ010000084.1 GCA_021800035.1 archaeon | reverse complement strand
GATTAAAGGCGCTTCAGCGGAAGAACTCGAAAAGAGCCAGTTCCGTCGATGCAGTTCGTCTGATCAATGAGGACCGCAGGCGTTGAGGATTGTCGATAGCAGTTTCATCGTTGAAGGGCTTCTGAAGAATAAGGGTCTCCTAGAGGAGGACCTCTTGCTCACGGTCGACCTCGCTCTATACGGAGCTGCAAACTCCGTCTGGAAGCATCAATATCTTCTCGAGGACTTGGATGACGGGCTGCCATACCTGTCTATCGTTTACGGATTGGTTGAATCGGGCAGAACTCGAATCGTTGACGCAGGAGCGGAACTCGTGGAGAAGACCCATTCGCAATCGGCTAAGCACAGGCTCCCAGTGCATGACACCGTTTACGTGGCTCTTGCTAGAGAACTGGAATCTCCACTCGGTGCTTTCGACAAACGCCAAGCGCGTTTGATGAACTCGTGAGAGTTGTCGACTGAAATTATAAGATCAAATCGAGATTTGCAAGGGAAGTTCCGTGGATTCTGCCGGGTCCGCTAAGCTAAGCTCTGACAGACCTTCAGCCGAGTATGCGCCGCTCAGGCTGCTCGACCATATCGACGAAGCCGACCGGCAGGCCGTGAACTACCAGGCCAGCGCCGTCGGCCGCTCGGCGACGTAACTTCAGCCGTTGGTCACCGAACACGACTGCTCTGGAATTTCCCACCCGCGAGCCACTCCGCGCAGATCGCGGAAACGTGGGCTCGATTTGCCGTCGCGCTCGAAGCGGGTTGTCGGGCCGGACGCCCCGGCCGGTGCGCGTGAACAGACTGACAGGCAAACAGAATCAGCAAAACAGTCACAGGTGCTAAGAAGAGCCGGGAGAGAAGTATGCGGTCGCCGGGATTTGAACCCGGGATCGGCAGCTTGGAGGGCTGCAGTCCTAACCAGACTAGACGACGACCGCCCAGTTCAGCCATTGCTTCTGCTCACATAGAACCCGCGTATGGCGAACGATAGTCTAGGCCCAACTGGAGACTGATAAGCTTCTCACGCACTTTTCAAAGAAGATACGCATCAACTTGTGTAGTATATACTTAAGTATGCGAGCAGCGTGAGAGCGGGCGGTCCCGCAGAGTGACTTCGCTGGAGGACAAGCCATGGGTAGCAAACTACCCCCGAGGAGTCGGCCAGACGCTTGCCTACCCTGACAAGCCCATCTACGAGGTGTTGAATAACCTTTCAACAAGAATGGGCCGCAAAACTGGACTTGTATATGAAAACACTGAGCTGACATGGAGTTTTATGAGCGCCTTGGTCAACCAGACGGCTAGGGCGCTACTCAGCTTGGGTTTCGCCCGCGGCCAGAGAATTGCGGTTGCGCTGCCAAGCTCTCCTCAAATCATCTTCACGCTCATGGGCGCCTCGAGGGTGGGCTGTTCCGTTCTGATCGCCGACCCACTCACCCCACGGGAAGCTCTCTCTAAGGCTCTCGCGAGCTTCCGGCCGAAGGGACTTGTTGTAAGCTCCGACATAATATCTGGCAAGGACCTGTATGAACCGCTCTCCGAGATTATAGACTCGGGCGCGTTTGAGGTGGTTTTGACCGCAAGCCTGCTCGATTTCCTTCCGCCAGCCGCGCAGTGGTTTCCGCTGGCTCTGAAACGCGTGAAGAATAAGAGAAGAGCAAAGCGTCAGAGCTGGTTCGGGCTTGTAACGAAACAAAGCCAAAAGCCCCCCGACGCCCAGCCGCAGGCAATGGGCGATGTCATGGTGAACATGGCACGCCTTTCAGGGCCAGGCGAAATCGATCTCGTCCCGTTCACTCAGGTCAATCTGATTGCGAGTGCCCAGCAGCTGCAGTCCTGGTTCCACATAGGTGAAGAAGACTCGCTGGCGAGCTCGGTTTCAATGAACACAGCGGCGGGCCTTGTGACCTCGTTGTTCCTTCCTGTCCAGAGCGCAGCGACATTTGCGATTTATCCGCTTTTTGAACCAACGCAGATGGTTTCCTCAATACAGAGGCACAAGTTCGATGTGCTATCCGCTCCTCCGCATATACTCCGGGCACTTGCGTTGCACTTGATGTCAGTGCCCAGCGAAGGTAGCGCGCTCAAGCTCGTGCTGAGTATGGGGCCGCGATCAAAAGACGGCCTTGAAACATCGCTCTCAACTCTGACTGGGGCAAAAGTGTGTCACTGCTATGCGGCTTCTGAAGTTGGGGCGATTACTCACTGCACAACCCCGGACTCTCCACCCTCTGCTGAAGGAGCGGTGGGTCTGCCACTTCCAGATACGGAAGTAAAGCTGATTGGCTCAGAAGCAGAAGGAAAGGAAGCGCTATCATCCCGGTCGTCTACAGGGTTTCTTGCTGTTAGAGGAGTGCAGGTGCCTGTGAATCATCCGGGGTCCAAGGAGGGTACTTCCCCCCCTTATATGGGGGGGTGGGTGATGTCTGAGGATTTTGTTCGGATGGACTCCTCCGGCGCGTTCACAATCGAACCCGGTTCACGTGGGGGGGCGTATATCGCAGGGGCCCGAGTAAATCTTGAGCAGCTCGAGACACTTCTTAGGCACCACTCTTGGGTGAGAGACGCGGAAGTTGCGCTCACTTATGACCCGCTTATGGGGGAGCGCCCCATAGTGCGTATTATGCTCAAAGACTCTTCGAGCGAGCCGAGCCCGAAAGAGTTTACCGATTACGTGGGAGCATATCTTACGCCTCAGGCAGTTCCGATAAGTTTCGAGTTCATCAGATCGGCCTGAGTGGTCGGGCTTCCGGTTTTACGGTTGGCTCGAATCGCGCACAGTTCGGGCTAAATTTACATGCTGGTCCTGTTCGCCCGCCTTTTTATTTGCGTAGCAGCATAAACCACTGCAATTACAGCAATTATCAGGGCAATTAGCGCGCCGATGAGGGTGGCGGAATTAGGCGACGGAGGCGTAGTTCCGGAAACGCTCGAGTGTTGCGTAGCCTGAGTCGCACTAGTGGAGGTAAGTGGGGTGGCGTCCACAGCATAGTAGGTTGTAGCCGGGTCGTCAAACACGTAGACCTTGCCCGCCGAATACCAGTAGTTCTGGGAGTTGAGTTCCACTATGCCAGAGGACGCGCTCTTAAACACCAATACGTTCGAAAAGGACACACTCAGGTTGAACAAGATATATCCAGTCGCAGTGAGGTTCGCTTCTACCCCCTGATATTTTTTGCCGGAATACGTAATATTTGCAGCGCCCACAGCCGTGACATGTGCAAGGTTGACTGCGTCTCCGCTCTGGGTGGACGAGTCAAGATAGACGTAGCCAGAACCCTGTGGCAGTGTCACCTCCAGCAGGGTTCCGCTTGAGTTCAGATAGACCGTTCGGACATTGGTTACTGTCGCGCTAGCCTCAACTTCGGCGGAAGCCATGGCCGATGCTACGAATGTTACAGACTGGCCATCTACGGCTACCTTGGTAGAAAACGTATTTCCGTGGATTACGAGCCCAGCGGTAGATGGTAGGGAAACAATAAGTATCGACGAACCTTCAACCGTCCGCGCAAAACTGAGACCTACCGAGGTGGCGTGGCTTGCGCCTGAGAGCGTCAGCACAGAGTCATATTCTAACACGGTCCCATTGAGGCCGTACCATACAAGCGCAGTGCCATTCGCGTGCGAATCCGTGCTAGTCTGGCCAGCTCCAAAAACTATCTGGGAGGTACCTCTCCAATAAGCGACGGGGTAAGTGGAGCCTCCAGAGCGTACAGCCTCTGCGCCTTGATAGGACAAACCCATCCTTCCCGTCGCATTTAGTTCGCCAAGGCTGGCGTTGAAGGAGGTGTACGCGCTGGGAATCGAATTTTGGAGCGACACTCTCTGCTCGAGAGAAGAGCTTAGGGAAAATGTCACGGTCGGAAGTGATGCCATTACAACCGCGCTTCCGTTGATGGTCGCCCAGACAGTCTCAATCCCTCCCTCAGTCGCGAAACCAAGTGCCACTACAGCCGAGGCTGCTGTGCTTGAGTTAAGATAAGCAATCCCGCTTACGTCAGTCTTACCTGACAATTCCAAGACACCTGACCAGAATAATTCCTCCGTCCCTTGGGAGTAGACCGAGGCAGTCACGAGAGTTCCTGAGGCTGCGGAGATAGCTACATTTACCGAGTGTGTCGAACTCCGGTAACTTGACGTGAACGACACATTCACGTTAGCGGGCGAAGTGAATGCGGTTGAAGTGAGAACGCGAGTTGTTACGAGGAAGTCTGCTCCGGACGAAGTGCCAGTGTAAGTGGCGTTTGTTAAATCTAGTTGCGTGGTTGTGCCCGAAATCGTCGAAATGGAGGAGTAGCTCACGAATTCCCTTTGGTAATCGACAATATAGGAGGGCGGGGTTGCTTGTGTTTGGGCAGATATCGGGGCGGTTCCAATAGCCCCGAGCTGGGCGAGTACTAGACAGAACATCAAAACTATCAGGAGCCGAGTAGTTGCATTTGCCATGTTCGCAACCATGTAGATCACCACCTTATATTTACCTTGTCCGGAGGAGCGGCTTGGGATGAGCCCCTGTCAGCCACTCGGGGACGTATTGCCCATAAAGGCGGTGGAGTAGCGAAAAGCCTTTTTGTTATTGGAGGAGAAAGGCCTGGATGCTTAACGAACTGGCATCAGTCTCGGCAAATGCCTAAAGTGGGCAGCTGTCTAAGGGTGAAGCCTACTATATCTTGAGCCCCTGTAGCTCAGCGGGAGAGCACCCGGCTGAAGACCGGGTTGTCGTGGGTTCGATCCCCACCGGGGGCATTAAACTTTAAGTATAAATGCACGTAAGTAGGATAGGGTGTGTGGCTTGGAAGAGAAGGGACATCCACAAATACGGAGTTGCGCTTGAGTTGGCCGATAAGAGGCTGCACAACCCGGTGTCGAAGCGTAACGCGGAAGTTGTCAGGAGGTTCGAGAGGGCGCTGCTCTCCGAGGGCCTCACCCCGGGCAGGGTGGTCAAGTACCTTGCGGGCCTGAAGACGCTCGCGGAGCATCTGGTCACGGACTTCGAGGACGCCACCAAGGAGGACATCGAGGACCTGATGCTCTGGGTGGAGCGCTCTGATTACTCCCCCTGGACCAAGCACGACTTCAAGGTGGTGATCAAGCGGTTCTACAAGTGGCTTCGCGGAAACAACGAGGACTATCCACCCGAGGTGAAGTGGATCAGGACCACCCTCAAGGAGAAGGACGTGCTCCTCCCCGAGCAGCTCATAACCGAGGACGAAATTAAGAGGATGGTTGAAGCCGCGGAGAACCCCAGGGACAGGGCGTTCATCATCGCACTTTACGAGTCGGGTGCAAGGATCGGGGAGATAGGCTCGATGAACGTGGGCGACGTGTTCGTGTCTCCTGAAGGCCAGTACGCGAAGCTCAGGCTCAGGGGCAAGACCGGGTCCAGGGAGGTGATCGTGGTTGCCTCCCTCCCCTACCTGGCCCAGTGGCTCTCGGTTCACCCCAAGAGGAGCAACCCCGAGGCGCCGCTCTGGGTGGGTATAGGCACGGTGAGCCACGGCCAGGCGCTCGGGTACCCCGCGCTCGCAAAGATCCTGAAGGTTACAGCAAGGAGGGCCGGAATCCAGAAGAGGATCCACCCCCACAAGCTCAGGCATTCGCGGGCAACCTTCCTCGCGAACAAGCTCACCGAGGCTCAGCTGTCCGCGGTATTCGGCTGGACCCAGGGCTCGGCGATGCCCCGTACATACGTCCACCTCTCGGGGCGGGATACGGACGACGCACTCCTAGGGGTGTACGGATTGAAGAAGCGGGTGGACTCGCAGCCCAAGGTGGCCCCGAAGAGCTGTCCACGGTGCTCCGCTCTGAACGCCATGGACGCCCTCTTCTGTGTTAAGTGCGGCCTCGCGCTGGACGTCAGGGCCGCAAGGGAAGTGGACACAGCAAGAGCCGAGGCGGACCACGTCATGAACGAGCTGATACGAGACAAGGAGTTCAGGGAGTTTCTCCAGAGGAAGATGCGGGAACACGGGCTGATCTGATCGACTTGATGGAACCGGCTGAGACCGAACCGGCCGGATCTGAAGCATAGCCTGCCCTGATTTCCCTAGACATTAAATAGCGAAAAGGGTGACTACC
>JAJYZJ010000083.1 GCA_021800035.1 archaeon | reverse complement strand
TTTTTTCGCTTGTCAGCGATAACCCGGGGGGAGCCTATAGACCGTGACAGGTTGACCATCAAAATTCGCACATCGTATGTAGGCAGGTACTGCCAAAGGGTTAGTCGGGGTCAATGCAAATGTTTATTGCCCAAATCGTAGCCAACCTCTTGGGGATAACTCTTGTCAGTAGTGGTGTTCGGGTTCGAGCCTTTTTCGGAGTACTTTGAAAATCCTTCTTCTTTGGTAGCAGACCGTTTAAGCAAAAAGCGAATTCTTGGACTGAGAGTGATTGGAAAGACACTTCCAGTTGATTTCAGAACTATCGAGCAAACCATGCTCGACATAATCGAGCCAGTCCGGACGGAGCTGATACTTGGCGTGGGACTAGCTCCGGGCAGGAATTCGATTTCCCTCGAAAAGGTTGCGCTAAATTACAGGCTTGGGTCTGAAAAGGATAATAGCGGCCACCTGGCCCCGGGGGCGAAGGTTGATGCTCGTGGTCCGGATGCGCTCATGTCCAACCTGCCTGTCGAAGAAATAGTAAACAGGTTAAGGGAGCAGGGAATCCCCGCCAAACTGAGTCTGAGCGCGGGAAACTATCTCTGTAATCAATGCATGTACATCGTGATGAGGGAAGCTCTGAAAAGGAATTGCCTTGGAGGCTTTGTGCATCTTCCGGCCCACGAACGACTTGCGGCCAAGCTGAGTCGCGACCTACCTTCGATGAGTCTGGCAACCATGGAGGACGCGGTGAGGAAAGTAATACTGCTGTCACTCCGATTTCGGGCGAGGAGCTTGGAGCCCGAAAACTCGAGAACCTAGCTACCGTCCGAGCAAAAAGTGTTTCTTGAGCTCTGGCTCACGAGCGAAGGGCAGTATTCGCGAGGACAGCCCAAGCCTTAAGGGAACGGAACGCTTCGGTAACCGGGAAGTGACACTACTTGGTAGTCGGTTCCGCCCAACCGGTTGTTGCGGTTGACGTCGGCGGCACTTTTACGGACCTTATCTTTTGGGAAGGCACGGGGCTAAAAACAGTCAAGGTGCCGACTACCCCTACTGCTGTAGAAGAAGGGATACTTCGCGCCCTTGAATTAGCGGGCGTCACTGACTGTCACTTGCTCCACGCAACCACCGTAGCAACTAACGCAATCCTGACCGGAAACTATCCGAAGGTGGCGCTACTCACGACCAGGGGATTCCGTGATGTGCTTGAAATCGGCAGGCAAAACCGACCAGAAATGTACAATCTATGGTTCAAGAAACCGCCTGTTCTCGTACCCAGGGAGAGAAGAGTGGGCATAAGAGAGCGTATGAGTAGCACTGGTGAAGAGCTTGCGCCGCTAGACGAATTGGCTGTCAGGCAGGCGGCAGAAGGCATGGCCGGAGAAGTAGAGGGTTTTGCAATATCGTTCCTTAACAGCCATGTGAACCCGGCTCATGAGCTCCGTGCACGCGAAATTGTGGCGGGTTTGCTGCCACAGCAATCCTTGACTTTGTCTTCAGAAGTAGATAGGCAAGGGAAGGAGTACGAACGCACGTCGACTACAGTCATTAACGCCATTCTCAAGCCTGTCATGGCACGATATCTCGCGAAACTTGGCAAAAAAATCTCAAAAGTGGACGTAATGCAGAGCAACGGGGGTTTCACGACCTCGGCGGCTGCACAATCCCTGCCCGCCGCCTTTATCGAAAGTGGGCCCGCCGCAGGTGCTATAGCTGTGAAGAGTCTCTGCGATAAGCTGGGCATCCCGCGTGCCATAGGTTTTGATATGGGAGGAACCACGGCAAAGGCGAGCACTGTGATAGATGGCAAGCTATCCATTACCAATGAATATGAGGTTGGGGGGCGAACCAGCATGGGAAGGATGATTCGCGGTTCCGGCTATCCGGTGAGGTTTGCATTTGTCGACCTCGCCGAAGTAAGCAGTGGAGGAGGGACTATTATTTGGCGGGATAGGGGGGGAGCGCTTAGGGTAGGGCCGCGAAGCGCCGAAGCTGTCCCGGGCCCTGCCTGTTACGGGAAAGGAGGAAAGGAACCAACGTTAACGGATGCCAATCTAGTGCTGAACCGGCTGCCAACCGAGCTTGCCGGAGGTTTAGAGCTCGTTAGAGCTCTCGCACTAGAAACTCTTGAAAGCCTCTCAACAGGAATCAAGCGAGAAGCCGGATCCGCAAAAGGCGGATTACCGGGCGCTGTCGAAGTTGCTCTGGACGCGGTATCTCTTGCCACGGAGGAAATGGCTAGGGCAATTCGGATAGTCACGGTTGAGCGCGGCCTTGACCCCACCGAGTTCACAATAGTAGCATATGGAGGCGCGGGTCCGCTTCACGTAGCCGGGGTTATGGATAGCCTGGGAATTTCGAAATCGATAATTCCGAGTTATCCCGGCTTGTTCTCGGCGCTAGGACTTCTGCTCGCGGACTATCGGCACGATTTTGTGCTCGCGAACACTCCCGGCAAGGAAAACGAACTGTTTGCCGAACTCGTATCAAAGGGGTTGGAGACGATCAAGAAGGAAGGGGATTTCGAGCATATCGCTGTTACAAAATTGGCTGATGCGAGGTATCAGGGGCAGTCATTCGAACTTACAGTTCCATACGTGGACGCCGACTCGGCAAAGGCGGAGTTCAAGAGGCTCTATCTCCAGAAATATGGCTATACCATTGAGAACAATCCGGTTGAAATAGTCAATTTAAGACTGAGCATTACGGGTTTGCGCAAAACCGGTAATAAATCGAACGTCAAGGAAATGGAAACGCCGTCAGGATTGCTCGAAGCACAAAGGCCTCGTCCTTTCGACGTAAGGAGAGTCTGGTTCGAAAGTGGGGAGCTGAGCGCTCCTATTTTTGAACGCAGGAACTTGCGTGCGGGAGTCACACTAGACGGGCCGCTAGTAGTGCAGTCTTTCGACTCAACCGTGCTAGTGCCCCCAAAATTCAACTTGAGCGTGGACAGAAGCCTCAACTTGGTGCTGACGCATTGACTCGCACTGAAGTGATTTCTAGCGCTTGCAGGTACATCTGCGAAGAGATGGGAGTAGCGATGCGGAACGCTTCTTTTTCGCCAAATATCAAAGACAGGCTGGACATGAGCACCGCTATCATGGATGGGGAGGGCCGCCTGGTAGCTCAGGCGGAACATATTCCAGTGCATCTAGGAAGCATGAGTATAGGCGTGAAGAACCTCCTTACCCATATCGCGGATGACAGCTTTGAGGACGGCGATGTCCTCGCAACAAACGACCCCTACATCTCGGGGACGCACCTTAACGATGTGATGATGATTTCGCCAGTATTCTTCAATGGAAAAGTTGAGGGCTATGTCGCATCCAAGGCGCACTATGTCGACATCGGCGGAACAGTACCTGGCAGCCTGTCGGCAAGTGCGACAGAAATCTACCAGGAAGGAATGATTTTGGCTCCAATCCACTTTTGCAGGGAGTGGGAACCAGATAAAGAAGTTCTAACAATGCTCACATCCAATGTGCGTACGCCAGATTTCGCGCGCGGAGATTCGCTGGCTCAGGTGGCCGCGCTGCGGACTGGCGTGTCCGGGCTGTCAGAGCTCTTTGCTAAATACGGCAGGGGGGTAACTGATGCATGGTCTCTGTCTCTTGATTATGTCGAGGCTTACACGAGAAATCTTCTCTCTTCCAGGGCAAGCGGAGAGTACAGAGCGAGTGACCTGCTGGAGCTTGAGGATCGCGACGTGCAGCTGTTCGTAACACTAAAGCTCAGAGGAGACGAGCTCGAGGTAGATTTTTCTGGATCGGACCGACAGGTGGAAGCTCCCATTAACGCAGTTTTCGGGGTCACCGTATCCGCAACCTCATACGCCCTGAAAGCCGCGCTTGACCCTGAACTTCCATTCAATTATGGTTTCCTCCGACCGGTTCACATCTATGCGCCCCTTGGTTCAATTCTGAACCCCGAGAGGCCCGCGCCGGTTTCCGCGGGGAATGTGGAGACGTCTCAGCGAGTGGCGGACGTGGTTCTCCGTGCACTAGCCAGCTTCATTGAGCTGCCGGCTGCCTCGCAGGGAACAATGAACAATATCATGCTGGGCGGCAGTAACTGGGCGTTTTATGAGACAATTGGGGGCGGAACCGGGGGACGGCCAGATTCAGACGGAGTGGACGGTGTCCAGGTGAATATGACAAATACACTGAACACGCCCGTCGAGACGATTGAGGCCACGTACCCACTGAGAGTAGTGAGCTACGAACTAAGGGAAAATTCTGGTGGCAGGGGCCTTCACAGAGGCGGAAATGGGATAATTCGCGAGATTTTGTTACTCAAGGAAACAACTGTTACAGTAGTTGGAGATAGAAGGCGGCACGGACCATGGGGGCTAAAGGGTGGTGAGCCCGGGCAGACTTCTTATTATTCGCTCGTAACAAAGGACGACGAAATAATCTTGGGGAGTAAACAGAGCGTGAAAGCAAAAGCCGGAAGCATACTGAGAATATTTACCCCGGGCGGGGGCGGTTACGGCGCCCTGCCTGACGCTTGGAAGCACAGCCTACAAGCTGATTCTCCCTGAGGTGGGTTCCTTATGCCCGAGTCGACGAGGAAAGCGAAGCTTGGAGCAGGAGCTGCGAACCAGCTCGGAAAACCCGAACAGTTGGGAAACTCCTAAATGGTATCAACAGGCTCTGCGTTTGTGAAAGTAGAATCCTACGACCTCCATTTGGACTTTGATTTCGAAGAGAGACGTTACTCTGGAAGAGTGGACATGTCGCTTCGCTCAGAGGGTCCGCTCAGAATCGATGCAGTAGACCTGGTAGTAGATTCGGTTAGCATTGACGGCAGAACCACGAACTTTGTGTATGACGGTAAGGTAATAGACATCCCCCGCGCCGCAGAAAAGCAAGTCTCGGTTGAATTTTCGAACAGGGTCTCGGGTCTCCTTACCGGCCTCTATGACGCAAAATACGAGGGTGGACACATGTTCTCGACCCAATTTGAGGCGGTAGGCGCGAGAAGAATGTTTCCTTGCATAGACCACCCCGCTCAAAAGGCAAAGTTCAGGCTGACCATAAAGTGCGACCCTCAGCTCTCCGCGATTTCGAATATGCCGGTAGAATCCGAACAATTAGATGGCTCCAAAAAGCTTGTCAGTTTTGCTGAGACTCCTAGGATGTCCACCTACCTTCTCTACCTCGGTCTGGGGAAGTTCAATGAGCTCAGGAGCGATTCCGGGGTTGTCCCGATAATTCTAGCTTGCCCGACCAAGCAGGCTGAAAAAGGTAAATTCGCGCTTGACGTAGCGAAGAAGGTGGTTGAATTTTACTCGAACTACTTCGGAATTCCGTATGACCTTCCCAAGCTTCACCTCATTGCTGTGCCTGAATTCGGTCCCGGTGCGATGGAAAACTGGGGAGCGATTACGTTCAGGGAGGCGGCGCTACTTATCGATGAAAACTCAAGCGAACTCGTAAAGCACCGGGTTGCAAACGTGATTGCGCACGAGATAGCCCACCAGTGGTTCGGTGATCTGGTCACAATGGAGTGGTGGGACGATATCTGGTTAAACGAGAGTTTCGCAACCTACATGTCGCACGTCGCGATAGACGCCCTATACCCCTCATGGGATACATGGGAGGACTTCGTGCAGTTCGAAACGAGTGGCGCTTTTTCCCGGGATTCATACACCACAACCCACCCAATTCACGCCGAAGTTCACTCTCCAGAAGAAATTGAGGAAGTGTTCGATGACATAAGCTACGGTAAGGGTGCGAGCGTCCTTCGTATGATTGTCGACTTCATTGGCGAACAGTCCTTTCGCAGGGGGGTATCAAGCTACCTCAAAAAGCACGCGCATTCAAACGCAGGCTCAGGAAGACTCTGGGAAGAGCTCGAAGAGGCATCTGGAAAGCCGGTTTCCAGAATAATGTCGGCGTGGGTGCTCAAGTCCGGCCATCCTGTAGTCGCTGTAGAGAGGGATGGCGAGAAAGTGAAGCTCACACAGTCCAGATTTACTTATTTGGGAAATCAGCACGATACCTGGCCGATACCTTTCACCTATTACGATGGTCGCCAAGTGGCGAGGTTGTTGCTTGAAGCAGGCTCTGAGTCAATGACACTGCAGGACAACGGAGGTTTCAAAGCGAACGCTT
>JAJYZJ010000082.1 GCA_021800035.1 archaeon | reverse complement strand
CCGAGGGTGGCCAACCTTCTAATCAACACAAATGCCGGTGCCTATCGCCTCCTGAGCAATATCACTTCTGAAAATGCTCATATACAGCGGCTCGCTTCAAACATAACCGGCCTTTCGGCGGCACTCTGGAACTTTTCAACACTTATCGGGAATATTGCACTTCAATTGCACTCACTTGAACAAAACATCTCGGCCTCGAATCTCGCGCTCTTTGCGACAAGACAAAAGGCGCTTGAGGCCACAACACTTGTTGATTCATTGGTCACGACCGTGAACGTTACGAACCGGGAACTCTACGAGCTGAGAGCCCAAGTTAACGATACTTCTCAGTTGATGTATGGCGTAGCTACATCTTTTGGGTCCGCGTGGCTGAATGAATATCGTCTTAACCCAACTTCGACAACGCCTTCAATAAACTCTGCCGCTAACACGAGTTTCTATCCCCATCTAGGCAGATTTGGTCCAGAAGCAAAAACCTTCTATACGCTGTTCTATCAAGCTTGGGAGAATGCAACAGATAGCGAAACCGCGCACTCTGTATACAGTCATCTTGCCACAACTGCCGACACGGCGGTAGCCAGCTCAGCGCCGGGCTTCGCTAGCGCAGCTGGGCTGAATTCCACAGAAGCCAAACTAGCGGTAGCAGTTTCCACGTATTTCAACACCACCACCTACTCGAACCTGACGGAGCTAAATCGTTTCACTCTTGATTATACCTCACAGGGGCAAAATGCCACGTATGCTGAATTCGCTCGCTCGGTCTTCATGCTTGGACCTAAGCCTAACACCACTTCAGTCGAGGGCCTCGCTGTTCATTTTGCGACTCTGAACATGAGCTCTCAGCAGGCCGCGTTTGTAAGCGACGCATTTTACAAAATACCTCTCATTGGAATCGAGAATTTTACAGTGCTATCTGTCGAAGCAAATCTCAATGCCACACAACCAGAGTTTGGTTCACAGCTCAAGGAGCAGCTGAACATAAGCGAGTATGATTTTCTGAGCGAAGCATATTCCTTAGGCGCTACGCCGCGCAGTGCTGAACTGGCCGCTCTGGCAAGCTCACTACTTTCTCCATTGCTTTCTCCAAAACTAGGTCCAGAATTGAGCCAGCTAGGAACAAACACATCCCAACTTCTGCCAAGAATCTCTCTTTTGCCCTTTCCCATTTCGACGTCGGATATGACCCGCCTCCTCGTGCAAGTCTTCTCTAACAGCTCATACTTTAGTCAATATCCAGCTACTTCTGGATTCAATATTTCCGCGCTCATCAGCGGAGCGTACGCCCTTGGAAGGTATCCATCGAATATAAGCTCCCTCAAACTTGCCGTGAACCTAACCGCAGAATCAATGACCCCTCAAGAGGCTGAACAGGTAGTAACACAATTTGGGCTAAATCCCCGCACATTTCTTTCACTCGTGGCCTCAATCGGGACTGGACGCAATACCACAGAATCCATGGAAATCGCGGCCACTTTGTTCAGCGACTCTATTAGTACTCTAAACTCGACCATCGCAAATCAAATCTCAGATTCCTTCCTTACCAGGCCGAGCTCTTTTGCGCTTGAAGCTCTTCGCCTCGGTAATCCCCTCAATCATACTGGATTGTCGCGCTTAGTCAAAGGTTTGCTGGTTAACTCTACGTTGAGCTACTCGAAGAACTCTCCCATCCTGGTTTACAACCTCACGTCGCTCAGTCAGTTAGCGGGCGAGTCGGTGAACAGTACGCTTAATCCTTCGGCTGTGGCCAGAAGCTACCTTACGGCCGGCGCTCCTTCGGTCTTCCCGTTATCACCCTCAAGCGTGGTGCTTTCGCCCTTCCTCGACTCTTCAAAGAATACCACCCTTGTTATACTGCATTTTTCTTCACCTCCATCCGATAATGTCACTGCGCAGTTCGAGAAAATAGTCACTTCGGCGCAATCCCCCGGATTCAAAACCTTTTACACGGCAGACACTATTGTGAACTCGGGAATTCAGTCAGTAGTAACTGCGGGGGAAAAGATTTCCCTTCCGAGCGGGCTAATTTCAGCTATTGTGATCGCAGGGCTTTTCTTCTTTTCTCCCATAGCGGCGCTACTACCTACGCTTTTGTTCGGTGTTACGGCCGGAGTTGGATTCGGCCTAGTTGATCTGATAATGGGTCGACTCGGCCATCAGACTCTGAGCTTCATCAGCCCTCTTGTTGTTCTGCTCCTTGTGCTCGGTCTGATAACAGATTACGCCGTCCTCATGCTCAATCGGTTCAGACAGGAGCTCAAACTCGGTAAGGAAGAGGCTGTAATCAAGACCACGAGAAGGGCGGGCGAAGCCGTCTTCACTAGCGGTCTTACAGTTATTCTCTCTTACGTGGCTCTTTCTGCAGCGGGGATACCCCTCTTCAGTGATGTGGGTTCAGCAAATCTGATCATGGTTTCCGTACTAGTTTTCGCTGCACTAACTCTGCTACCGGCGATGATGACGCTCCTTGGCGACAGGGCGTTTTGGCCGGCTAGATCTAGGCAAATTCGACCTTCTAGGCTCGCAAAGATTACTCGAGCCGCTGTGGCTCGGCCAAAAAGAGTTCTTGCGGCGCTTGTAGTGATTACCTTGGTCACTACGGCTGTAGCTTTCACTCTTCCAACCAATATTGATTTCTATTCGCTTACGCCAAATAATGCAGGTAAAGAAGGATTAAACCAGATCACCCAGAATTTCGGGGGGAGTACGCTTGTTCCTACCTATGTGGTGGTGCAACTTCCTTCTCCATTGAGCGTTGGTAATAATGCGTATAATGAATCAGAATTATCGTGGCTAGCCAATCTGACTGCCCAGATTTCTAGGGCCTCTGGGGTGACCCAGGTCTATGGCCCCCTTCGCATGTTAAATCTTTCAATTCCCTACACAAGTCTTCCCGAAGATTCATCAGCGATACGTTCTCAATATGCCTCGCTGATTCAGCACTACGTCAGCACGAGCAACCTGTCAGTCTATTTTCAGGTTGTGTTCAGTGGGAATCCGTTCGGAAACCAGGTGCTTGATGAGGCGCATTCTTTGTCAACCGAACTGGCTGAAACTTCGGGGTACAAGTTGTATGTGGGGGGCGGGTCTCTCGACTCCTACGGGATAATAAGCTACGTATACCAAATTCTCCCAGAACTTGTGCTTGTTCTTACCGCCGCAATATTTGTTGTGCTGTTCTTTCAGCTGCGTTCAGTCTTTACTCCTCTACGACTTATTGCAACGATTTTGAGCAGTGTTGGATGGTCACTCTTCCTTGTTTGGTTGATTTTCTATAAATTTTCAGGAGTTTCGGTTTTCGTCTTTGCGCCACTTTTCTTGGTCACTACAATGCTAGGTGTAGGCATGGATTACGACATATTCATGATGGTGCGAGTGCGAGAGGAGGCTGCCAGGGGCCGTTCTGACCCGGAGGCAATCATCACTACTGCCGAAACTACGGCAGGGGTAGTTTTTGCCTGCGGGCTTATACTTTCAGCCGTATTCCTTTCGCTGGGGCTTACATCCATTGTTTTGCTCCAGCAAATCGGATTAACGCTCGCTTTGGGTATACTGCTAGACTCGATCATAGTCTGGTTAATCTACGTGCCATCGATAATGGTGGTCGCTAAGAGGCTGAACTGGTGGCCCAGCGACCCCCGAAGGAAACGAGAAACCGGCGCAACTCACTAGCAGTATGATTGGGCTGGTCTTCTTTAGCCCAGCGTCATTCGGATGCGATGCAACCAGTGCTAGCGGCAAGCTGAGACTCCTCATTCACTTTCCTGTGTTATGTCCACCTCGAATTCCTTTCAGTCAAGCTTCTGGCTGAACAAATCCACACGGCTTAAAAGAGAGAGATAGGAGTTTTTGGCAATGACTGCGGCGAAGGTTGGCGTAGACGACGCTACGGTATACGTTCCCAAGCTCTACCTCGACATGGTGGAATTCGCAGAGAGGCGTCATCTCGATCCTGACCACATCAGGAAGGGTATCGGCATGTTACAGATGGCTGTTCCCGATAATTACGAGGATGCAGCCACCATGGCCTCCGATGCAGCGCTCGAACTTATTCGGCGCAACCGCCTTCAGCCCTCAGAAATTGGGAGAATTTATGTTGGAACTGAGACGATGGAGGATAAGAGCAAGCCTGTGGCATCAAAGGTCGTGGGTATGCTTGAGCAAGTGTATGGACGCGACACCTTCTCTCATGTAGACGGAGTAGACCACGTTTTTGCCTGCATAGGTGGCACATACGCTCTGGAGAACACTCTTGACTGGATTCGTAGCGGAAGAAATCGCGGGAAGGCCGGAATTGTAATTGCCACAGATGTGGCAAAGTATGAGCTAAATTCCGATGGAGAATACACGCAGGGGGCGGGTGCCGTGGCGATGCTGGTCAAAGAGGAGCCGAGGTTGATTGAAATCGAAGAATCCGTTGGCTCCTGTACGAAGCATGAGAAGGACTTCTTTAAGCCTCTGGATAGGGAACACCCCGTAGTCGACGGCAAGTATTCGATTGCGGTCTATCTTGATGCAATGAAGACTGCCTATCTGGCTTTCGCAAAGGATTTTGTTGAGAGAAACCATCCTCCGCTTATCAAAGACAGCGCGCTGAGCGATTTCGCTGACTACTTCACCTATCATCTTCCTTTCCCAGAAATGGCAACTCAGGCCGCGGCTTACTACTTTATCCACGAGTGGAGGGACTTGGCTCGCTGGAAGGACATTGAGCGAGAGACCGGTCCCCTTCCCCCAAGGAAGGATTACAGCGTAAACGAACTCTTATCTGAAGACTACCGAGCCTTCAGGAAAAAGTTCACTTCCTCGAGCGCATTTCGTAGTGCGTATACCTCAAAAGTGTACCCTTCGACACTTGCAGGCAGAAGGATTGGGAACACCTACTGCGCATCGATATACATAGGATTTCTCGGACTTACCGAAAGCGAAGCCAAAACTGGCGCCGAGCTTACGGGTAAAAGGGTAGGGTTTGCTTCTTATGGAAGCGGCTGCAGCGCCAAGGTTTTCAGCGGGGTATATCAAGAAGGGGTAAAGGAAATTATTAAGAAAATGAATTTGTTCACCCAGCTCGATTTGAGAAAGAGAGTTTCCTTCGAGGATTATGAGACCTTGCACAAGTCTCGGCCTTGCGAGGCTGAAAGCGTTCTTGAACCCCATTCGGAGTTTGCCATAAACATGGTGGGCAAAGGGAAGTTCGATTACGGCTTCAGGTATTACGAATTTGCAAGCTGAGCGTTCCTAGCATTCTGGCTACTCTATTGGAATGGGGGGTTACGATTGCCTCTTGAAAGAGTCAGAATTTCGCGTTGTGTATTGCTGGATAAAGCAGGTCTGCCAGTACCGCGCACGTGATGTCCTCGATAACGATTACGCCGCGAATGGCAACGCAGGGGTCGTGACGACCCTTAACCGTAATTATTTCCTCCTTAAGCGTGTTCAAATCAATTGTCCTCTGCGGCTTTGATATACTGGAGGTGGGCTTGAATGCGACGCGGAATTGAAGGGGCATACCGTTCGTTATGCCCCCGAGGATTCCTCCGTTCTTATTAGTCCGGGTTAGAACCCGACCTTCCGCCACATAAAATTCATCGTTGGCAGTTGAGCCTCTCATACCTGAAATGGCAAACCCAGCTCCAAATTCAATCCCCTTTACTGCCGGCACGCTGAAAATCGCGTGAGCTATTTTGCTCTCCGCAGAATCAAATATCGGTTCCCCATAGCCGGGCGGCACGCCAAAGGCAACGCATTCTACGATGGCTCCTAGGGAATCCCCGTCTCTCCGCGCTTCCAGAACGGCTTGTTCAAGAGACTGGGAAAACTCAGGAACGGGGCATCTTACCGGGCTTTTATAGGTATTCTCAGCGATTTCCTCCCTTGATGGCTCTCTCGGAATGTTTTTCCCCCCTATCGCCCTAATAAAAGCGTAAACCTGCACTCCCAGGCTCGAGAGTATCTGTTTTGCGACCGCTCCACCCATGACCATGGTCGCGGTCATTCTTCCAGACAGGAACCCGCCGCCTCTGTAGTCGAAATACCCCTTGTATTTTACATGGGCAGTGTAATCGAGGTGGCTTGGCCTTGGGCGGCGGTCAACGTCTGCATATGTCGATGACTGAACGTCTGTGTTCTTGACAAAGAGGGTGAGCGGACCGCCTGTTGTTCTCCCGTTGTAGATGCCGCTGAGCACCTGAACGTTATCTTCTTCCTTTCTTAGGGTAGTGTATATACTCTGACCTGGTCTCCTCTTTTCCATATCGCTCTGGATCTGCTCCACGCTAAGGGGGA
>JAJYZJ010000025.1 GCA_021800035.1 archaeon | reverse complement strand
GTAGCAAATTCTTGTTCACAATGATATTCGCTTCTGTGAGCGCGCGCGAAACGAGCGCACCGCCTCCCAGGCCGCTTGCATCGAATGCCACTTGATGGGACGACGTATAGCCGCGCGCCTTTCCAACTACCTTGAAACCTAGTTCGTCAAGCGAGCGCGCAAGCGATTTCGCGTTCGCCACTGTCTGGCTGGCGTAGTCCTGCCCGAATCGCATCATTTCGGCTGCGGCGTATAGAAGAGCCGGAATCCTGTGGATGTGATGGTTCGACACGAGCCCGGGAAATACCGCCTTTCGCAGAGAGGAACGCTGCTTATCCTTCAGGTTCGATGCGAGCAGGATTCCGCCTTGGGGACCAGGGAAAGTTTTGTGGGTTGAAGCGCTGACAACGAGGGCCCCCTCGCGAAGCGGATCCTGGAATTGTCCACCAGCGATAAGGCCCAGCACATGGGCCGCGTCGTAATGCAGCACTACATCCCCATCAGGGAAGCTTTCGCTGAGTGCCTTCGCAATATCCGTGACTGGGTGAGGAAAGAGAAAGAGGCTGCCTCCCAGAGTAACCACTCTGAGGGAGGCTCCCAGGCGCTTGAAGAGCCCATGCAGGGCTTCGATATCAACCGTAAAGTCCTCGTTGTTAAAGGGTATATCGTGCACTGCTAGCCCTCTGCAGCCCGCGGCACCGAAGTCCCTGTAGCTGATGTGGCCGCCGCTTGGGACGTTCAGGCTGAGCGCAGAGTCCCCCGGCTTTGCGAAAGCACTAAAAATCGCAAGATTTGCCTGAGCGCCTGATAGCGGTCGAAGGTCCACGAATTCCGCCCGGAAAAGAGTCTTTATCGCCTTCTCAGTTGCGTCTTCGATTACGTCGACGTAACGCGTTCCCTCATAATACCTGTCGCCTATAGTGCCCTCTGCATACCTGTACTCAAAGTCTGAAGCGTAAAGGTTCATGGCGGCTGGGCTCATCACGTTTTCGCTCGCAATCAGGTTGAGCGTGTTCTTCCCCCTCCACTCGTTCTGTCGGGCGACCGTATCCTTAGCGAGCCCCGCAAGCGAAGCAGCGTCTAATGCGGCTTGGGTCTGGAGCATGATTGTGCCACTACCACTAAGAGGGCGGGCGCTCCCACACCTAAGGGTTGTGGGTCTCATATCCGCCCCTGCGAATCCTGTGAATGACGTTAGACCTTATCGACTCGCGATGTACCTGTATTTGGTAAGCGCCTGAGCGTCACACATCCCAGAAACTACGTATTCGCCAGATTGTCAAATTATCATGCTCGCTTTTCCGATTTATGAGGGACTACAGGGGGCCAGATTCAGTGCGTTCCAGCACCAATACGTGCTTTTAGCTAGTTCCCCTATCGGGTTCCGGTAACCCTTCCTCTTTGCTGTTCCGTAAGAATCCGGCTTTGGATATTTTGCGCATCTGCCAGTTAGGGTAGTAATTCTTTAGCTTGGTTCGGAACTCTCGCGCCTGAAAATTATCCGGGAAGGCCGCTCGAAAACGGGGGCCAGCCTCATTGGAACGCAGCTCAGCAAGACTATTCTGGGCGACCACTATGAGACGGTCCACCTCGTCTTCGGAGATTGCATACTCGTCTTTGGGATATATCGAATAATACTCCGTTTCTTCTTTGGACTCCAAGTCGCCTCGCCCGGCCCCAGGAGACTCAGCCAATCTAGATTCTGCTCCCTACTGCATCGGGCGTGGCGACAGCCTGATTTAAGTCAATTCCTTGGAGGCTGAAGCCTTGACCTAAATCAGCAAAGATTTAACATAGATCATTTACTTCAAGAATCTACAACTTAAGACAACCTATTGTGTTATGCCCCCATATATCCATAGCTTCGCGGGATGGACTCCATCCAAAAGAAAGGTGCGGCTTTGCATAGTCAGGGTGAACAACCCTAGTGTTAGATGACACAGTTTACCATTGCAACAAATTCTATCCCATTGGGTCTTGACTGGGCACTAAGTTTATTCCCAGAATGCAATAGGAAGCAGGAGTAATGTGGAAAGTGTGAATGAACCGTACGCCAATGTTACCGGAACGATCCCCTTTCCAACCGAACGAGACATCCATTTTACGGGTACCCAAATCAATTACTATTTCGTCTGCAAAAGAAAGCTATGGCTGTTCTCACACAACATCGAACTCGAACGAGAGTCCGACCTAGTACAGCAAGGAAAACTTCTGCACGAACGCAGTTATAAGCGAAAACTGAAGGAGATACAAGTAGACAGGATAAAGGTCGACTTCTTAGAAAGCAAGATAACAACAGAATTCTCCCAAAATTCAGATGCCGAGATCTCTCTCCAACAAGTCGACGCGGATAGGAAAGAGAGTAGGGTCTCTGTTATCCTGCACGAGGTCAAAAAATCAAAATCGATGCATAAAGCACACACATTTCAGTTGCTCTACTACATGTTTTACCTTAGAGAAAAATACGATGTGAACGTCGCATACGGGATGCTGCACTATCCACTGCTCAAAACACAGATCTCAGTCGAATTGACCGAAGAGAACATGAGCGAGCTGAAAGATGTCATCACTAGTGTAAAGACGACGGTATCCCTCGCCAAACCTCCGGAACCCGTATGGATAAAACCATGTAGGCTATGCGCATATACCGAAATGTGTTGGGGCTGAAACTACTTGAGGGACTACTATATAACGAAAAGCTGTAGGATGAGGAGGAGTGAAAATACGGTCGAACTTGAGCTTTCGGAAGGGGGAAAGCGCGACATCCCAGTGAACGATATTCGCTCAATTCATCTCCTTGGAGAGGTAGACTTGAATACTAGAATCCTCGTTTTCTTGAACCAACGTGGTATACCACTTCACGTCTACAACTGGTATGGCTACTACTCTGGCAGCTTTTACCCCAGAGAGAAACTCCTCTCGGGATTTCTGACAGTCAAACAGGTGGAACACTACCTCGATAGGGAAAAGAGGTTAACCTTAGCCAAGGAGTTCGTAAGAACAGCAATTCACAACGTGGTCCAGAATCTGAATCATTACAAAGACAACGGAAAGGATGTCAACTACTTTATCGAAGGAATAAGACGTGAGGAGGAGGCGCTGGAAGATGCAGATTCGATAACTAATGTCATGGGAGTCGAGGGAAAGGCTAGAGAAGTCTATTACTCGTCCTTCGAAACAATCCTGAGAGAGGGGTTCGAATTCGAGAAACGGACAAAACGGCCCCCAGAGAATATGCTCAACTGCATGATTTCGTTCGGAAACTCTCTGATGTACGCCTCAACCTTGTCTGAAATCTATCATACACAGCTAACCCCCACTGTCTCATACCTTCACGAGCCAGGAGAAAGGAGATACTCACTGGCGCTCGACCTCTCGGAAGTGTTCAAGCCGATAATAGTGGACAGGGTCATCTTCAACTTGGTGAACAACAGAATAATCAAAGACGAGCACTTCCTTCAAGAATTGAATTCGTGTTACCTGAACGAGTCTGGTAGACGAGTTTTTGTCGAAGAATACGATAAGAAGCTCAAGACGACGTTAAGGCATACCGTACTGAAGCGAAGTGTTTCCTATCAGAGACTAATACGAATCGAAGCCTACAAGCTTGTGAGACACCTTCTAGGAGAGAAGCAGTACAGAGGCTTCCGCAGCAAGTGGTAGGTTACACACCGTGCGGATGAACGCATTGAGAAAGAGTTATCCCGGATCAAAGCCTCATACTCGGAGATTTGGAACTTGCACGTGATAATCGCTTATGACATAGGTATCGAGAGACTCCGTAAGGTCTATGTAATTATGAAGCAATATCTGAGCTGGATTCAGAACTCGGCATTCGAGGGCGACCTTACAAAGGCGCAACTAGAAGAACTAAGGGTAAGGATTTCTGAAGTTATAGACGCGGCGAGTGACTCCGTCGTTGTATTCACAATTCCGAATCCTGAGTGGATTGAACGGACAGTTTGGGGTAAGGAGCGAGGGCAAAGTGAATCCATCATATAGCACGGACGAATGGACCCACTGGATTCCCGCAATTTCTGAGTGGCTTTTACAAGGCTGAGGCTAATACTCTAAGCTTCAAGAACGCAACTCGGTTGCGTCAGCATTTATAAGCAGAATGCACTATTGGGAGTTGGGCCGGTGTAGAACTAGGGTCACGGCATATCGACCCATTATGTGAGGAGGCGTTGTTGCGCAACGCAAACGGGGGAGTTTCAAGCGAACTATTATAGGATTGAAAGGCAATTCGCTATACCAGATAGGCGCTGGTGCTGCGCGTTTCAAGCGAACTATTATAGGATTGAAAGGCCCTCGAAGGGGAATTTCAGCGAACAACCGGATATGTTTCAAGCGAACTATTATAGGATTGAAAGGTGACCCCTCGAAGGACGGGCTCACGCGGGCCGAAGGTTTCAAGCGAACTATTATAGGATTGAAAGCTAGTACCTAAGAACTGTATGTTTGTGAGCTTAACCGTTTCAAGCGAACTATTATAGGATTGAAAGTGGACAATGAAGAACAATAATTCTTAAAGTTTTCTAAGTTTCAAGCGAACTATTATAGGATTGAAAGACGTTTCTTTTGATGTAGAGCCATACATCATAGTCGGGTTTCAAGCGAACTATTATAGGATTGAAAGAATGGCAAGTTCAAGCTGACTTACAAAGTCAGGCTAGTTTCAAGCGAACTATTATAGGATTGAAAGATGACATATGTCAGCCCGCATCAAATCGTGGAAGATAGTTTCAAGCGAACTATTATAGGATTGAAAGCGTTCGTTTTGGGCGCTCACGTGCTAAACATTTTGGGTTTCAAGCGAACTATTATAGGATTGAAAGAAATTTAGGGAAGTCATACGCTTCTTGTGGAAAGAAGTTTCAAGCGAACTATTATAGGATTGAAAGCTGGACGAGGACGAGAAAAGGGAAATTACCGAAGGAGTTTCAAGCGAACTATTATAGGATTGAAAGGGTCAGGCTCCAGGTGTCTGTCGCGACGTCCAGCCCGTTTCAAGCGAACTATTATAGGATTGAAAGCTCTATTGTTCGCGTGCGAAGGTGTCTTATCCTCTCGTTTCAAGCGAACTATTATAGGATTGAAAGAGAAGCTAGCGAATCCACCTATTGCTCCATGAAGGAGTTTCAAGCGAACTATTATAGGATTGAAAGCTCAACCTCACGCGCGCCTCTTCCTTCTGTGCGCCCGTTTCAAGCGAACTATTATAGGATTGAAAGTTTTGTGGACTGTAGTTGGGCGGGAGCTTAATCACGGTTTCAAGCGAACTATTATAGGATTGAAAGAGCGCCCAGCTCGACAGCGCCCCCTCAAGCATCTGAAGTTTCAAGCGAACTATTATAGGATTGAAAGGAACGCCATAGTAAATCACGAGGTCGATTGCGGCGGTTTCAAGCGAACTATTATAGGATTGAAAGATCGAAGAGCGAGAGCTCTCTTTCCGCGGCCAGGTCAAGTTTCAAGCGAACTATTATAGGATTGAAAGTGGACAGACTAACGTCATAGTCTCAAAATCAGTGGTGTTTCAAGCGAACTATTATAGGATTGAAAGTAAGGAGAAAGAACAAGCGAAGCGATTGAGGAGTGGGTTTCAAGCGAACTATTATAGGATTGAAAGCTTTGGCAGGCCTGACGCACCTCTCAAGTGCGTTCTGTTTCAAGCGAACTATTATAGGATTGAAAGGGAGGTCGGACTTTGCGAAGCGGTTGTATTCAATGTCCGTTTCAAGCGAACTATTATAGGATTGAAAGGATCGTGAAGAGCTCACCCGTTTCTTTGTAGACCGGTTTCAAGCGAACTATTATAGGATTGAAAGAGGGGTTCCAACACTCTTTTGATAGCCAGTAAGCACGTTTCAAGCGAACTATTATAGGATTGAAAGAAAATCAGATATTTTTGATTTTAATACCACGATTAAGTTTCAAGCGAACTATTATAGGATTGAAAGATGGGTAACACGTTACGCCTGTAGGCAAAAACGCGGTTTCAAGCGAACTATTATAGGATTGAAAGGGGCGCCCGCGGTTCTGCTCGGCTACGAATATGGCAAGGTTTCAAGCGAACTATTATAGGATTGAAAGTCGTCACAAAACTGAAAATAAGCTCCTAAGAATCCCGTTTCAAGCGAACTATTATAGGATTGAAAGGCACGCATTGGTGGATGGACCACTCTGAGCACAAGCGTTTCAAGCGAACTATTATAGGATTGAAAGAAAACGGACTCTGAACAATTTACTAGGTCACGCAACGTTTCAAGCGAACTATTATAGGATTGAAAGGAAAAAACGTCCTGGGGGGGTTCTGCTCCGTATTATCGTTTCAAGCGAACTATTATAGGATTGAAAGCCAGAGCCGCCTGAGCCGGAGCCGGTAGGGGTGGGTGTTTCAAGCGAACTATTATAGGATTGAAAGGTGGCAAAAAGCCTACCATTAGAGCTTCACCATCTTGTTTCAAGCGAACTATTATAGGATTGAAAGCGCTCTCTCGGCTATCACGTCGCCCATCTAGAGCGAGTTTCAAGCGAACTATTATAGGATTGAAAGTGCCCTCGGGTATCACGTCGCCCATCTAGAGCGAGTTTCAAGCGAACTATTATAGGATTGAAAGTGCCCTCGGGTATCACGTCGCCCATCTAGAGCGAGTTTCAAGCGAACTATTATAGGATTGAAAGACCATCATCGGCTTCATCGCGCACAAAGTCGCGCAGAGTTTCAAGCGAACTATTATAGGATTGAAAGAATTTGCGTTCGTAGCCAGTCCGGAAGCGTCGGCCGTTTCAAGCGAACTATTATAGGATTGAAAGTCCTTCGAGCTCGCGTAAACGAGCGTGGTGGCGCTTGTTTCAAGCGAACTATTATAGGATTGAAAGTTGCCCTATCGACGGTTCATACTGTATCGGTTCATGGTTTCAAGCGAACTATTATAGGATTGAAAGATCTGATAAGCGAAGGCTCTATCGCAAACATAGTAGCGTTTCAAGCGAACTATTATAGGATTGAAAGGTTTTGTACAGGCGGCGCTTATGTCAAGAATGCTTCTGTTTCAAGCGAACTATTATAGGATTGAAAGAAAGGAGGCGGCGGTCTGAATGTGCAAAAAATGTACTGTTTCAAGCGAACTATTATAGGATTGAAAGTAGTCCTGATAGTTCATCTCGTGAAGGTGATAGAAGGTTTCAAGCGAACTATTATAGAATTGAAAGGCTTGTCGTAGCCATAACGTGGAACACGTCAATCACAAGTTTCAAGCGAACTATTATAGGATTGAAAGAGCCGAGCTACAAATAGCGTTTTCGGAAGAGAAACACGTTTCAAGCGAACTATTATAGGATTGAAAGACCTGGGCACAGGTGCAGCGGGCACTTTCAATTTGAAGTTTCAAGCGAACTATTATAGGATTGAAAGAGAACTTTGGGTTCTAGCTGGAGGGGAGCTTTACAAGTTTCAAGCGAACTATTATAGGATTGAAAGATTAAAAGAGAGTGGGCACGAAAACATCGAGAGAAAGTTTCAAGCGAACTATTATAGGATTGAAAGCCGTTCAGGGAAGCGCTGGAAGATGAATGAGACTGAGTTTCAAGCGAACTATTATAGGATTGAAAGGATAATCCATTCAGCACCGCCGGATATCTTCAATTATGTTTCAAGCGAACTATTATAGGATTGAAAGGTAGGGTTCAGTGCTGAAGCTCTGGACGACATGCTAGTTTCAAGCGAACTATTATAGGATTGAAAGGCGCAAGATGCATCGAGAGAGATATAAAAATGAGCAGTTTCAAGCGAACTATTATAGGATTGAAAGATACTATTTTGGGTAATTCGTTCAATCGAGCAACTCGTTTCAAGCGAACTATTATAGGATTGAAAGACCGCTGACGAGCATGCCTATCTAATCTCAGAAGGTGTTTCAAGCGAACTATTATAGGATTGAAAGTCACGCGTTGTTATTTGGTGTGAAATTCATAGATGCGGTTTCAAGCGAACTATTATAGGATTGAAAGATAATCTCCACTGTTCGGCTTCTTCTGCTCTTCATTGTTTCAAGCGAACTATTATAGGATTGAAAGTTCAGCGTTCCTTTTACAAAAGTAACAACATATTGCCGTTTCAAGCGAACTATTATAGGATTGAAAGTTCCAGTTGTTTGGACTGATATCGTGCTTGTGTTGTTTGTTTCAAGCGAACTATTATAGGATTGAAAGTCAATCCGACAAGTGTTTTCAGAGACCAGAGCCAAGTTTCAAGCGAACTATTATAGGATTGAAAGTGAGAAGCGTCAGAAGCATTATTATCAGAAGCGGCAAGTTTCAAGCGAACTATTATAGGATTGAAAGATTTTTGCGTCTCTGATATTGAATTATGATTAGAATGTTTCAAGCGAACTATTATAGGATTGAAAGAAAATGAGCCGCTAACGGCTGGTTACGGTCAATTCCGTTTCAAGCGAACTATTATAGGATTGAAAGTACAACAAAAATGCCAAAATTCGCATAAAGAATTAGGGTTTCAAGCGAACTATTATAGGATTGAAAGGTCAGTTGTTCACTCACCAATTCTATCTTTTCATTCGTTTCAAGCGAACTATTATAGGATTGAAAGGGCACAAGCGGAAAGACGGCTTGATGTGGGCCCCCTGTTTCAAGCGAACTATTATAGGATTGAAAGTGTAACCTCGAATTGTCCATATCCGGAGCTTAGAGGCTGTTTCAAGCGAACTATTATAGGATTGAAAGCTAAGCTGAACGGCTCGAATTTGGATAACCGCTCCTGTTTCAAGCGAACTATTATAGGATTGAAAGATTTCTTTATAGTAATTAATGTTTGCAAACAAGAATGTTTCAAGCGAACTATTATAGGATTGAAAGGCTTCAGCGAATTCGGTCTCGAAGGGTATACGCGGTGTTTCAAGCGAACTATTATAGGATTGAAAGCTCGTTCTCTGTCCGCCCTAGACATACGTAAGGGGTGGTTTCAAGCGAACTATTATAGGATTGAAAGATTCGGAAAAGGCAAAATTACTGGTTACACTAGGTCGTTTCAAGCGAACTATTATAGGATTGAAAGCAAGACAGCAGAACAGCGAGCTACATGGCAACTGGAGTTTCAAGCGAACTATTATAGGATTGAAAGATTTGGTAATAGGGAATACATACTATATCTACATCGGGTTTCAAGCGAACTATTATAGGATTGAAAGTATTTTCCCAGAGCGCCCCCGCCTCCAAAAATTCCGCGTTTCAAGCGAACTATTATAGGATTGAAAGGGTAGTCACCCGAGAGTCTCCTTACCGCGGCATGCGGTTTCAAGCGAACTATTATAGGATTGAAAGCGAGAACTCGTCAACGGAGATGGAGAGGGCGACGGAGAAGTTTCAAGCGAACTATTATAGGATTGAAAGTCAGCGTGAGTTTTGACTTCTTTCAGTGACCCCCAGTTTCAAGCGAACTATTATAGGATTGGAGGCCTACATCAGGACGCGGGTCTTTCGCTTCGCGCACCAAAGCGCTTTTGAATTCCCACATGCTAACGCGACTTACAGGTTCGCGGTCTCAGTGAATGTGAGTTAGGGCGTAAATGCGGTCGTTTTGCCCCTCTCCCGACCTCCCGCAAATAGCCGTATGCGCGCTTTGCACCAACCAACCAATCGAATCCGCACTTCTAACCAACTTGTCAGTCAGTCTGACCGGCTATGGGTCAGCCACGGCCGAGAGGACCCATATTCCTCAAATCGATTAGGTCTCTGACACGTTCAGAGGCATAACATCCACATAGAGCCTGCCAGAGCTATTTGAATAAATCTTTCTAGGGTCCAGCTATGGTAAGGTTACCCCTTAATTTTGATCTGGGCCAGAAACTACCCATACAAGCACGAGACATCGATCTTCTGATTTTGCAGTTAGATGACCCCAGAAGGATTCCGGATGAAGCCTTTCTCGCCATACAATCCCTTTAAATCTTTGTTTCCGACCCTGTAGATACCAAAGGCAGGATCTCCGAGCTGCGATAGATAACGCTCCGAGACGTTGATGACATACTGATAGAAATCGGAGCGAAATTCCAAGAACTCTTTCATCGCCTCCCCACGCCTACTCCCTTTGCGCCAGATTTCTCTATATCTATTGAAGAGTGAGACGGCCGGATCGTCGAGTTCGATAAACACACTCCCACCCGGTTTCTCTTCTATGATCTTGAAGTCATCCAACTTGCGGTAGTCAAGCGAAGTAATTCCTCCAAAAATTTCCCCCTCTTTGACTCGACTTCGCCTGGCCGAAATAGTTTTGTAGTATTCATCCGATAACTCTGCGAGGTTCCTTTTCGGGTCCCATCCAGACAATAATTCCTTAGACGCCTCAATTGCGATATTTCCGTAAACCTTTCGTGCCAAAGATTCTCCACTCCCATCTACTAATTCCACTACTTTGACTATGCTCTCCGCTTTTGGGCGTTCACCATTTCTGTTGCACCTACCCGCACACTGTATGAGCGAATCTATGGGAGCCAAGTCGCGAATGACCATGTCGAAGTCCACATCTACACCCGCCTCAACCAGCTGCGTCGTCACTAGGAGCACTGGTTTTGAGTGATCGGGATTCTGCCGAGTTTCCTCCAGCCGTTTCTTAATCAGCGTTAGTCGTTCAAGTCTTTCTTTCGGGGTTACCTCTGCAGACAGATAATAGAGGTCATGATTTGTGCACTCACGAAGTTTGTCGTATAGCAATGTTGCAGAATCAATGGTGTTCATCACAATCATCAGATTCCGCCTTAACCATTCGCCCTTCAAGTGAGTTATTACATATTCTACCAAGTCATCCACTGTCATGCACCTAGACCCCATTTCGCTTGACTCTTTGATGAAGGAAATATCGAAAATGAAATCTTTTTCCATGGAGTAGCCCTGATAATCACTCACTATCTCAAGAACTTCGTTTCTCGCAAATATCAAAGGCTGAGTCGCGGTCATCAAAATGAATGTTACCCCATAAAAAGTCGACAAATGCCTTAACGCATGATGAATCAAGTTCCAGTATTCTACTGGTATCGCCTGCACCTCGTCCAATATTACTATGCTGCCTGATATGTTGTGGAATTTCCGAAGCTCTCTTGAACCGCGTCCAAGAATGGTGTAAAGAAATTGCACGAAGGTGGTAACCACGATCTCGGAGTACCATCCCTCTATCAATAGTACGCTTTCGCCAGTCGAATAATCCTCATCTTCATCCTTATTCTTATACTTCATCTCGCACAGATGATGATGAGCCAGAATTATGCCTGACTCGTTACTTATTTCACCCAAGGCACTCTTAAAAACCTCTAGGGTTTGGTCGATGATGCTGAGAAAGGGAGCCACGTAAATAATCCTAGGACTTGCTGCACCAGTCTGTCTTCTTTCCCTGAGTCTTAGAGCAAAATAGAGCGCCGAAAGCGTCTTCCCCGAACCCGTCGGCGCTGTAAGTGAGTACAGCCGTTGGTCCAGTGCGACCTCCTCTGCCTTGGCCTTTACGAGGTTGAAGATGTCGTCCCGCAACCTCTGCACTCTCATACTTGCCCTTGCCTTTCCCGCAGTTTGCAACTTAGCCATGTTTGCCACAATATCTTCAAACGGGAGGGATTGCCGCGCAGGAAGTACGAGCTCCGAAGCATCGATACGGTCTGCATCGATTAGCATTGAAAATAAATTATTTGTATGATAGTATAATCCTAGGTCAGGATTACTGTAAGATGTCCCTCCTTGTAAGAGCATGAAGTCTCTCAACTCTTCTTTCCACACATGGCTGAACTCAGAGAATGGCGGGAAGCCAAGCGAGCGACAGACTCTGTCCAAATCTGGCAAGCGCTCCCCCCCTATAGATTCCATCTGCTCAGAAATGATGTCCCTCACGGAATACAGACTACGGCTAACTTCGGATGGTGAGCTGAGTTTACCGTGATGAGCAAAGACGCACATCGCGGCGAGCGTGGAGATGATGTTGACCTTGGAGTGAGACGACATGAGTCTTTTAGTCACAAAAAAAGCATATAAAGCCGAAAGTGGGCCATGCGCCTTTTTTTTCCCGCTGTTCCTGTAAGGAGGGCAGATAAAGTCCTGGAAGTATCGCGAAGCCTTTCCAATATCGTGAGAGCCAGCGATGATGCTCACAAGTGTACAACGAGTACTAACGTCTAGATCCACCTTACCCTCCATGGAACTCGAGTTCATTACGACTTCCCGAAGAATACACTCTGCTTTCTTCTGAACGTTCAAAAGATGCTCGTCGAGGAGGTACCGATTGCCAAGACGATCAGGCCGGGCTCGCAGTGGTTGGTATGAAGACAATCTTGCGCTCATCACCATCTACCTCAAACACGCAGAGGGGGGTGTCGCTGACTACAATGGATTGGCCCGGCACTGGACTATAAATGGCCGAATAGTAACCTGTTGGCTTTCGTTCCTTGCTCAGATGAAGCGGGAGATTTTGTTCTATAGCATATCGTGAGTTAGGTTCAACTTTGACCCGAGGCATCTTTCCACAAAAAGGCACAATGGACACAACACGTTCCGGTTTCGCCGAACCTTCGGTCTCCATTTTGACATCGTATTCGCCTACAAACTCGAAGTTCGCAAGCATGTTGCTTGAGCCAAAATAGGGAGTATAATATGTACGGTGCTCTCGAAGGTTCTGAACAAGTTGCGAGTGGACTTCGGAATGTTCAGAACTAAAGTACAATCGATATGCTGGCTCACGGAGTATTTCGATGCTCCTAGGAACAGGGACATGGTTAAGATTGCCTCCACGTTTTAGGTATCTTCTCACCTCTTGCCAAAAATCAGAATGTGTATAAGAAATTCCAAGTGGAATTTTAGTAACCCTATGAGCCTGAGCCTTGGGTCCCCTAATCTCTACTGCGATTTTAGCATCCCAGAGCAAATCCGGATATTGTTCGCTCCGATATCCTATTATCGCTGCAATAAGACCTTCCGCCGCACTCCGAGGGATAAAGGGATGAGTAGAAGCACTTGTTGTAGTATAATGTCTGCGAAAGTAACCGAAGCTCGACCATACATCGAAGACTATCACCCGCTTGACCGTAACGTTCAGCTCAACCGATTCAAGGAAACCTTCTTTGTGAAGACCTCAGAGAATTTGCCCTTTTGGGTACCATTCGCGCATAGAAGCTCGGGGCTTTCGATGAAATCGATACCCGAAAGAGCCGAGACATTAGAATCGATTGTGGAACTAAGCCGAGTTACTTCCAAGGCTATCTGGGATATATCCTCGACCTTGGTTAGATCTGTTAGGGGGGGAACTGGAGAAAGTCCAACTCTGCGGTCCAAATCGCCGATATAACCCAGAGGTTCTTTGTATCGAAGCCTCAAAAGGAGCCGAGGTTGTTGCCCGTACTTCGAGGTTGTGGACAAATTTGTGGTGCCATGCCACATCGCCCTCATCATAAGCGAGACATCGTTTTCTGTGAGCCCTGTCTCTTTTGCCGCAGCATCATTCAGGAATCCGTGGAACACAATAAAGGAATAGCGGAGGACAAATTTCTCACCGAAAGTTCCCGCCTGTGCTTCTTTCTTAGTCGGTACAACGCGGGTTATCCTAATTGATATTTCTTCAACTGGGTTCAGAGATTGTCCAATACCAAATTGGATGGGCCCAACCCTTTTGAAACTAACATCTTCCACTGGAAACAATATCCCAAACAACCGGACATCGATGTGTTCCTTGAGCAGACGTTCAGAGTCGACCTTTTTATCCTTTATATATGGTGCGCCAAGGTCATCTATCCGTTTAAAGTTACCCTTTTCATCTATTTCGGTTCTGATGAATATTTTCTGGTTCTCTCTTTTCCAGAGATAATCTCGTATAGTCCGCTTGAGGCGGACATCAGTTACGAGATTTCGCTTAGTAAGGAGGTCAACTCTGGGTCGGTTTTCGTCAGGATCGCCATTTGGGTTGGACATCCGAGCGTCATAACAGAACAAAAACTCAGAACGAACCGCTTGCTCTTCTGCGCCCATTCTACTCCCTCACTCCCCCGCCTGTAGCTTATGATATATAAGATAACCTTCGGAGAGTCCAATGGAGAAGAGGAGATCAACCAAGTCTTGACTTGTTGTCATCCCTGCTTGCTCAAAGTTCAAGCTCGCCCCTATATACTCGATCAATGGCCGTAAAGTGTCTATTTCTGAGCTCGCCTTACCTTTCGAATACTGGACCAGCTTTGCCTTGACTTGTGGGTAAAAACTAATTATCCGAGAAACGTCCAGCTCAAGTCTATTGAGATGCTTCCAAAATGGATAAGATTCGAACTCTTTCATTTGAACTTCTAAAAGCACTCCAACTGCAACCCCCGTAAGAAAAACTGACCTCGCAGTTTCACTTGAATGCAAATACTCGTGGGATGCAATGAATTTCTGAATTTCATTTACGTATTCATTATTCAGCGTATTTTCCATCCGAGCCACCGGCCCAGCTTGCCCAGCTTCAAGGATGCCGGCCTTCATTAAAAACTCCATAACTATATAAGCATTTAGCGTTTTAATGACAAAATCCCTCATCTTGCTTTTTGTGGGAACCACTACTTTCTTGAATCGGGTTAATCCCGCAGACCTCACCTTCTCCGCTAGGAGATAATATGTCTGGGTAGAGTCTATCGGATTATCAGTGAAAAGGCTTTCCATAATCTGTGTAACTGTATTCTTCCCCTTCCCTTCGGTAAAGAATTCTGAAAGGAGTGGGAAACTGAACTTCACCTTCGGTTCCGTTAGAAAGTAAGGATAAAGTCGCTGCACAAACCTCGAAGCCTCCGTTAGTTCACGAAGCCTGGAAGGATATACTCCCTCGGCAATACCTGCCACCCTGGTATGCCCATTTGAATCTTTGTAACAAAACACAGAAGTGAAGGTCAGCCAAGTTTCAGCCTCTGCTGACTCCTCTAAGTTATTAGAAATCTTCTCAACTACCTCCATATCCTCACACATGCGTTTCAAGTTGTGAAGGTAAAGCGGCCTCTTGTTGTCACCGAGCTGCCGTAAGTATTCTTTCACGGGGGGCAAATCTGGGGCAACTGGCACTAGCCAAAAAAATAGCTTTGACTTCAAGATTTTAAATGATAGATAGGCGTTTATGAACGCCTCCCCCTTGTGTAACTTGTCACTACATTCCTGACAAAGCGCAATTGCTTTGCTCTTGTTCTCCGCATTACCATCGGGAATATACACTAGTTGGTCCTGAGTCAAAAACTCTAAGGGCGTGGGTTTGTGAATTTCATGCCCCTGCTGGCGATTACAGACAGAACAGACCAAATCACTTTTGCCAGAAGCCTCACCTAATACGGCTCTCGTGAATAGCTTCACAAAGGAATCTATGTCACCAGGGTACTTCGTCTGCGCGCCTTCCCTAAGAGCTATGGTAACTAATAATTTATTTGCACGAGCGCCCCTCGCATTAAAGACATATTCTTTAAGTAGTTTCTCAACCTCAGAGCAAATTTGACGAAAAGAATTCGCATAGCTCTCACACACGCCGTTTATGAGTGACCTCGAGACGTTATCAAGTGTACGCATAAGACTTGTATCATTGATCATCTTGTTCTTGGTTGACCAAGTGCCTCCGTTTGTGTTGCTGAACCATCCAAATTTTTTGTCCCAGAATGCGGATATTTGTTTCTCCTCCTCTGGAGATCTTGAGGATTCTTTTGATAGTTTTCTGAGCTTTTCAACCTCTGTAGCTGAAATGGTCCAAGAGAGAAAGAGACCCGGCTTTCCCGATTTATCCTTGTGGTATAAGTACTTCTCTTCCCCTTGGTTAGCTGACAGCTCACATTTCATGAATGAATAATCGTCCTTATCAAAAATTATTGCGATGCAACCTTCCGCATCCGACTTGTCGACAAGGGATCGCATCCCTCCCTGGTCGAGGTCCCCCAAATCGGCGATTGCGGTTAGAACCACGAATCTTCCCGTCTGCTAATGCAGTCCTCTCTACCCTTTCTTATATAGGTTGCTTCAGGTAGAAGTAATTTAATCTCAGCGCCATCTCGTTTACGCCTTTGGGAATAAGAAATTCGACCTTAACACTTCGTGGATATTCTGGCTAGAACTGACCGCTAAGACGTATCGCGTTCACAAATCCGAAACCAAGAGAGTTTCTTTCCCCAAGCCCACAATCTAATACGAACTCTAAGCAATCCTTTTCCCTGCTGCTCCGCAGTGAGAAACCCATCTCCCATAACGAACCTATGACCAAATGCTCCCTTTGCCTCACCACTATCGGCTTAGAAACGCTCTTTATGAATTTGTAGTAAGTTACCTCAGGAAGAATTCCAGCGTCGGTGTCAATACCGCACGGGCTGCCTGATACTTCGCTCACAGTAGAGGCAGTATAATCCTTCCACTTCTTAGAGGCGTTATCTCGCAACTGCTTTATGAAAATTTCAAGGGGAAGAGTCTCACGCCAAAACATATACTTATACTCGACAGCTGGCGAGATACCGTACTCACCATATTTCGACTCAGGAATCCGCATTATAATGGGAGTCGAGGTACGCACCCTGACTTCGCTCTCTCTAAACTGGAGCCGGAAGGGTTTGGAAATCTTAGATATCTTAAGGCGTATACCTGATACCGAAAGCAAACCACCTTGATTATCCAGACGTTTGTAACAGGCGTTTCTTATCGCCTCAATCATGTCTTCTCCAGGGGAAGAAATCAGAAGTCTCTTTGCTCTACCTGGGTCGAAATTACCTACCGGAAATAAATTGGAAAAGCAGAAGTATTTGTAACCCTTCTTATCGTGAATGTTCTGTAATCCACCCTCTCGCAGCAGCGAGTAGATTGCTCCTTGCAAACTGTAGTAGTAGTCGTTTATGTAAGGGTGTGAATCCAAGGAGGTCAGCTCCAGCAAAAGCCTCATTGTTCCGTATGGCACCCACGCATGGTTTTCGGCGGGCTATAGGTCTTCATTCTGGCACTGGCCTGCAGCCCTCTTTCAACCAGATGACTTTATTTTAGTGCAGCGCAGTTTGCGGCCATGGAGGAACGGCTCTTCTTTTCGCCTTCCCAGGTTAACGCTCTGATACCCACTCTGGGACCCATCTTGGAACGAATTCGATCCAAATATTTGGAGCTCGGCTTAGAAAGACAATCCATTGTAGCAGAATTTCGACCGTCAAGCGAGATAAAGTGGCCCTCCTATTCATCAACTAGCTACATCGAGCGGGAGCTCAGAGCCAGCATACTTGAGCTTGAGTCGAAAGGCTGCTTGTTGAAGGATGTCATCCAGGGACTCGTTGACTTCCGGGCGATGCGGCTCGGTGAAGAAGTCTTGATTTGCTGGAAGCTCGACGAGCCCAGGGCCATGTTCTGGCACGGCGTGAGCGAGGGTTTCGCCGGTCGCTTACCCATAATTCCGGACGAATTCATCAGCTCAGAGCCCGAGCCAGATTAATGGCCTGGCCCTCAGGCGAGGGGGCGAGCTTCATAGCAGCTCAAACAATACTCCCGACCGCCCTCGTTAAGCCTATCGCGAACAGCTGCAGCCGATATGGGCCAAGGTCCACCCGCCAGTCTAATAAGGAGACAGTCGGCTTCGCACGAGTACCGGATTTTGGGCAAACACCCGAACAGCGAATGGCTTTACGCGGTCGTGCTAGATGGGGTCCTGCTCTACCTCGCCCTGGACGTGGTGGCGCAGCTACTTCCGCCCCACTACAATCCTTTGAGCCAGCCTGAGAGCGACCTAGCTGTGGGCCCCTTTGGCTATATAATGACCATCAACTTTCTTAACAGAGGATTGCTCTCGCTCGGATTCCTTTTCGCGCTGCACCGCACGATTCGCGACACTGGTAGCGCCTCGCTCAGGCCTCGAAATGGCTACCTCCTGTTCGGGGCGTGGTCCGTTGGTTCGGTGTTACTCGCAATTTTCCCGACTGATGTGCCGCCGACGCCAGTCTCGTGGCATGGGGCAATTCACCTTGTGGTTGCAGTGGTGGCCTTTCTCGGAGGCTCTTTTGGAGCGCTCAGTCTTACACTCAACTTCCGCGGGAGCGGTTTCCTAGAAAGAGTGAAGCGAATTGTGCTTCAAGTTGCAATTCTAGCAGTTGTACTCTGCCTGGTGGACCTCATCACCCCATTCCTTGCCCCTAGGACCGCGGCCGCGTTCGGAGGCCTCTTCGAAAGACTCTTCCTTGGGGCGTTGCTGTTCTGGATTGCCGCTATATCCGCAAGCGCACTCCGTCATGGCATCATCGGGCAGCAACCCCACCCTGTGACACAAGTTTCCGAAATTTAATCCAGCAGTCCAACCCGGCGGTCCAATCTCCTTAAGTCCGGGCCACGAAAAAAAAATATCGATAAACCTGCTCCCCCTAGGAATAGCACCGGTCACGACCGCGAGCTCAGAAACCGGTGCAGCCGTCGTCAGATTCTCTACCCAGCGGCCGTCAAACTACTCTTCCTATGGCAACAGCGAGAAGAATCATGAACATATAAACGAGCGAGAACCTGAAGTTCGACCTGTATACGCTCGGCCTTCTAAATCTGTAGGTCGCGTAGGTGAAAGCCATGAGCGCGAGGTCCAGTACCGTAACAGCATAGAGGTAGAACGACGAAAAGCTTCCGAGAAAGTAAAGCAGGTAGGTGGCCGGCAATAGCGCTACGTTCCACATCACCATCGCCCGGAGCACCTGCGCCTCGCTACTCAGCACGGGCATTACAGGGACACCCGCGCTTTCGTAATCTTCCTTTGAATACATGGAAAGCGACCAGAAGTGCGCAGGCTGCCAGAGGAAAATTATAAGGAAAATCACGAGCGGCGTCAGCCAGTGGACAGATGACACTGCCGCCCAGCCCCCGAGAGCGGGCATCGACCCGGCAAGGCCCCCCCAGATTACGGCGCTGGGCGTCCTGCGCTTGAGGTACAAGGAATAGAAGCCCACGTACAGGCCAGCACCCAGGGCAACGAACAAAGCTGCCAATGGCGTAAGCAGGAAAGCAGTCAAAACCACCGACACCACAACCAAGAAGAGCCCGAACACGAGCGCACTCCTCCGGTTCACCCTGCCCGATGGGATCGGACGGTCTCGCGTCCGGCTCATCTTCTCATCTATGTCATAGTCTACATAGTTGTTCAGTGCAGCGGCTCCTCCCAGGCCGAGGAACCCGAATGCCAGCATTTCCACGGCTGAAACTGGACTGAGCTCAACTCCCTTTGCTGCCACCATGCTCACGATGGCAACGAAGAGGAGAAGGGATATCAGGCGCACTTTCATGAGCGCAATATAATCTGATATCCCGGCCATCCACTCTTCGCTGCCTCATTATTGCTTTAAGTGTTACCGGCTGCCGTACGTAGCTGAACCCACATCGCTTCAATCACCTCGAGGGTCCTGATGAGAGAAATCTCTAGCGAGGAGTGTGAATCGCGCTTTGAGTCCTCAAGAGCCCTCAGGACATCGAGAAAGTCATCAAGCAAATTCAGTGATACTTTTCCCCGCTCTGCGAGCAAGTGGAGCGTGTGTCGCAGGCTGTCTCCGTCACTTACCTTGATGCCGCAGTTGGCGGCCGCGAGACGGGCGACACGTGTCACATCGTTCAGGCAACCCTGAAGGGCCTCCATCGCCTGCTCGGAGATTCCCCCGCCAGAAGCAATTTCCGCGCGGACCGTGCTTTCGACGCTGCGATAGTGGCCCCAGAAACGAGTTTCTTCGTCGTTCACTGCGGCCCGCCTTTAGGGCCGAGCAGGGCTCACCTGAGGTGGCGTTGGAGCCTTTTCTCTGCGTCGTCCCAGTTGACTACATTCCACCAGGCATCGAGGTATGCGTTTCTGTTATTCTTATACTGCAGATAGTATGCATGTTCCCACTCGTCGAGAAGGAGCACTACCGGAAGGTCCACAATATGGTTGATAAAGTGATTCTCCACGGTCGTGAACGTGAGCTTGCCGGATTCTGCGTCATAGTAAAGTATGGTCCAGCCCGACCCTGTCAGGGATTTCATGAGTTCCGAATATATCTGCTTGAACTTGTCAAAGCTGCCGAACTGAAGGTTGATAAGGTCGGCAAGCTTTCCGCCGGGCTTTCCTCCTCCCTTACTGCCGGCGGGACCCATGTTGTTCCAGAACACGTTGTGGAGCCTGTGACCGTTGAGATTAAAGACAAGATTCCGCACTATCCCTGCCCAGTCGTAGCCAGAGACTTCACCCTTTACCACCTTCTCAATCTTTTCTACTGCAGCGTTTGCACCTGTGACGTATCCTTTGTGGTGAAAGTCGTGATGGAGCTCCATAATCTGAGCGCTGATATGCGGCTCAAGCGCGTCATTCTTGTAGGGGAGAGGAGGTAGTTCATATTTTTTTAAAGCTGACATACTCAATCCACGCTTTTTCTCACGCGGGCAATTATTTAATCGTTACCCGCTATACGCCGTCCCCGGCCGGTGCACTTTGGACAGTTGCTCTTCGTCCAGAGCTGGTACGGGCACGAATCTCCACAGCTACAAACGCTTAATTTGCCTTCCTGACATCGCTCTCGCGTGCTGGATATCCGAATTCTACGGCGGGACCCTGAGGCGGTAAGGAAGAACATCGCCCGCAGAAACAATCCAGTTCATATCGAAAGACTGGAGCTGCTGCTCAAAACCGACACCGACTTCAGGGTGGCTCAGCATGACCTCGAGTCCAAGCGCTCTGAGCACAACAATCTCACCCGCCAGATTGCAGCAAAACGTAAAGGAGGCGGCGATAGCTCGGAACTGGAAAGACGCGCAGGTGAACTTTCCGCACAGATTCAGGCGCTCGAACGGGAGCTGAACACGCTCGAAACAAGAAGGGAAGAGCTTCTCAAACTGGTCCCGAATTTGCTTGACGAAAAGACGCCAGACGGGCCAGATGAGTCCGCAAACCCTGTAGTAAGGATGGTTGGAGAGAAACCTGTGTTTGACTTTCCACCAAAGAGCCAGGTCGATCTGATCGAAGCCCTTGACTTCGCGGACACGGAGCGTGCGGCAAAGATTTCAGGTGCCCGGTTTTATTTCATGAAGCGAGAGCTGGTGCTTCTCGATCTTAGCGTGCTCAGGCTGGCGCTCGACATGCTCGTCAGGAAGGGTTTCGTTCCGCTCTTTCCCCCGGAAATGATGCGCAGGGAGTCATACGAGGGAGTCACGCCCATGGGCGATTTCGAAGAGACCATGTATAAGGTTGAGGGCGACGACCTATACCTCATCGCAACGAGTGAGCATCCCCTGGTTGCCATGCACTCTGGAGAAACCCTGGAAGCCTCACAACTCCCGCTCAAGTACGCGGGTCTCAGCGTGAATTTCAGAAGGGAGGCTGGCGCCCATGGACGCGATACAAAGGGCATATTCCGCGTTCATAACTTCAACAAGGTGGAACAGGTCGTGTTCTGCCGACCTGAAGATTCACCTTCGCTGCTTGCAGAGATTTTGCAGAATGCCGAAGAAGTATTCCAGGCACTCGAAATCCCTTACAGGGTAGTCGAGATTTGTTCAGGAGACATAAGTGCGAAGAACTCCAGACAATTTGACATTGAGGCATGGCTCCCGGCTCAAAACACTTACCGCGAGGTTGTATCTGCAAGCAACTGCACCTCGTACCAGTCGGCCAGCCTGAAAATCAGGTACAGGCTGAAGCAGGGAGGGGCGGAAAAGGAATATGTTCACACGCTGAACAGCACCGCGGTTGCAACCCCCCGTGCCCTCCTCGCCCTGATAGAGAATCACCAAGAGAAGGATGGTTCAATTACCCTGCCGAAGGCCTTGCAGAAGTATATGGATGGAAGAACCGAACTGCGCCCCCTTCAAGCAAACGAAAAAAAGGAAGCCACTAGCTCCACCTAGGCATACCGGGCCGCCTCCTTCCAGTTCGTGAGCTAAATCGTGGACCCGGTTTGCCTGCGGGGCCAAGTAACCTTCCCGAAGATTCATGAGCCAATAGTCAAAAACTTGGTTTTTGTATAGAAACTGGCACGTGCAGCGATGACAACCCACGCTTATTTTACTTAACGAGAAGTATCGTCTTTTCCATGTAATCTTCCGCAAGCCTAAGGTCATGCCGCTCGGGGAGCCGTCCGTCGGGCAGGGTCATGCCATAACCCTCTCCTACTAAGAACTCTCCTTCTGGCCCTGCGCAAGTGTGCTTAATCGCCATCCCGGGTCTTGCTCTGATAAGCTCCCAGTTGTTGGGAGCCTTGTTATCGTAACAAGCCAGAATTGCCCATTTCTCATTCGGTTCAAGAATGTTCCATCCGATGGTGGAAGGGGGTTTGAGGTCGCCTATCCTCCTTGGGTTCGCGTCAATGGAGCCGCAATTCAAGCATCTCCAGAGATCGATTGTTCCTACAACGTGACCCGGAACCGCCAAACCGACCACCGAATAATATTTGAATCTATGCTGACAGGTTCCGACAGACACACTCTAAACTCGAAAAGACGTTATAAATAAGGCTGGCTATACCACTTGTGATCAAGAGCGAGGTTGCACGAGACGTCGAAAGGATGGCTGAGTTCATTCTCGCTAACAGCAGAATAGACTTTGGTGATGCAGTCGGCGTTCGGTTCGTGCGTAGCGTCGGAATGCGTTCAAATTGCTACGCAAGAATATATGGAATACCAGCCGCGATAAAAACCGCGGTGGGCACAAACACTAAATATGTTGTTGAGGTGAACTCAAGCACCTACGACCCCCTTCCGCTCGAAGAAAAATTCAGAGTATTACTGCATGAGTTTACACATATCCCTGGAGGCGCAAGGGGTTCATTGAGAGCGCACAGAAGCCCTTTCTTTCGACGAAATCTCCGCGCAGAAGGCGAGCGACTCGCGAAGCTTTACGTTAGCTCAGACGGCTTCAGGCATAACCAAGGTATCACTCAAACTACTCGCGCCACTAGTCAAAACTGATTCGCGTCACTGCACTGAGTTCGGCCTCCGAAAGTGGGGCGTTCGCACCCAGGCCGAGGAAAGCGAGCGGAACTTCGATCACTCGAAGCTATTCCGAATCTCTAGCGGTGCCTATGTTTCTAGAAAGTCAATTATAGGAGCGCTCATATTGTCAGATTCGCATTAAAGATCGATAATCGACATTTATCTCTCCTCTAGAAACCCGCGGCATAAACCTTCCAGATGCTTTGGACGTCTGGCAAGAAAATGTTGCAGACCATGCAGACCGGCCACAAATTCGACTTCCTGAACCTGAGCGTAAGGGCCATCGTGGTCATGGCCGAGGCAAAAAAGAAGGGTTACGTGTGCAACCAGGACATACGCAGGCTCTATTCGCTTCACAAGCGCTCGAAGCGCAGCGAAAGCTTCCTGCTCAACCTCGTGGACGGAGGTCATCTGCAGCGCGTGGGTTACGACAGATACGTGCTCACAGAGAAGGCGGAGAGAGCGATTGCGAGCGTGGGCCCCAGGATAAGGCCGCTATTTGCAGAGCCTTCAGAGCGAACAGTCTGGAATGAGATACGTGACACACCGAGGCAGCTGGCAGTGTCATCTGACTGAGCCCTTCCAGGGGCAACCACCGGCTCCGCGTAAGACAAACGGGCCGATTCCGGAGAAATAGCGCTAGAAGGAGATGACCATCCACGAGCATACTGCGGCGAGTGCGGTAAATCGGCCAGGCACCCGCTCCACTCGCCGCGGGAAAGGGCGTTAGCCCTATGTGGCGCCTTCAATCAGGTTCGGGTTGCAGGCAGGCCATACAAAAGTAACTGTTAAAAGTTCCATACGACAGCATAAGAGGGACACTGGATGCGTATCCCTCCGGACATAAAGCAGTCCATAATCAGTGTAGGCAGTATCACGGCATTTGTGATACTTCTTATTCTGAATAAGCCCTACCTGATTTACGTCTTCATAGGGGGTTCAATTGCGGTTACCCTTGGCTACTCGATAATGCGCACCGCCAAGACACTGCCTCTAATGAAGAAAAACTCGAAGGAAGCTCAGCAGGTGCGCAAAGAGTACAGAGACAAGGTCCTGCTTCGTCATACTTCAAAGGATACGCAGCAATTTTTCGGAGATTATGAACAGGAACGACTCAATCTCAGCAAGAAGATGATGATGCTGATGTTCATCCCACTGGGTGTGATGATGGCGGCTTATGTTGGTATACCCGAGATTCTCCGGCTCGCCTTTGCGATAGACCTCACCAAGATACAGATTGCCGAAGTATATTTTGCCGCTGCGCTTTCCACGGTGGGCCTGAACATAGTTCTTCGGAGGCGTATGGGATTGAATTATACGGCCTTCGGTCAAGGGAACCAGCTTATCCATGCTCCAAAATCATACATTCTCACCGAAAAGGGAGTTATTTTCGATCCCCCTCAGAAGATGCCTGACGTTGAATATTCCATGCTCAAGTTTCCGGCAAAGGTTCACCGCATAGAGAGAGAGAGAAACTTCATAGAAATAGAATCTGCAGACCCTTCCTCACCACAGCAGATAAAATCTGTCAGGCTGTACAGCAAGGATATTAGTAAACTATCTGACCTGTTGAAACCTTATTCACAGCAGTCTGAGAACGGGAACTCGGAAGGTTTTGTCGAGGTTAACACCGCGACTATGAAGACGTAGTATGGACATAGTCATTGAGACCGTACATCGGAAACGATTTTATCGCTGAACCAGAATTCGTCATCAGCATGCGAATAGTTGACATAGTTCACTTTGACCAGAACAAGCGCCCTTCATCAACGCTTAACGTAGATGACGTGCTCCCCACTACCGATGCGAAGGGTTACGTTGCGAAGGGCAGCTTCTACCTTTCTGTGAAGGATGCAGTTGGAAAGAAGATAACGATCAAGCTTACTGACATGGAAGCTATAGACCTTGCCAAGAGAATTGACGCCTGTTACCAGAACCACGTCTACACTGAAATGCAGCTGCAAGCCTCTCGAACAAGAGATCAACCAGAGCGGGCGTCGGGTAGTGCAAACTGAGCTAGCGCACCTTGCAGGGCGGCCAACCGACAAAAGGGCCCGTTGCCACATCAATCATCCTTGCCTATACGGAGCTAGCATGCGTGAGGAGTTGCCGCCTTCACGAACTGGCTGCCATGCCACCTAATGCATCGGCCACAGTTTCTACTTCTGCTTTGCGGGGGCCCGGCTACCGGGAAAACCAGCGCGGCGAGCGCTCTGCTTGGAGCTCTCCCTCCGGGCTACAGAGTCGTCCACATTCAGACCGATGCGATACGGATGATGGTCTACAATCGCAGACACTCCCGCAGGGAATCAAGGATGGTTTACGAGATGCTACGGATTTGTTCCCAAGTTGCATTGACGAACGGCTACTCGGTAATCGCCGATGCAACATTTACAAAACGGAGGGATAGACAAGTCTTTGCGAAACTGGCACACAAAGCCGGCTCAAATTTTTTGAGTGCAAAGCTGCACTGCTCCCTTCGCTTGGCGATGCTGAGAAACTCTCAGCGGTCTGGCTCAAAATTCGTTCCAAAGGAGAAGTTAATCTCCATGCACAATAGCTACGAGGATGACGCTTTCTCTCTCGTGTTAGATACGGGCAGCCTAAAGCCCGAAGCAATTGCCCACTTGCTCCTGCAAAGACTCGGGTTTGAGAGCCCTGAGAGTTCACTCGGATCAGTCAGCGGGTAGGATTTGCGAATGGCGTTATCTGTGCGACCTTGCCTATTCCTTTGGTTCTCCCTTCTCGGAAGAGTATCGTTTCGCCTTCCCTAAGGTAGACTGGCCTCTTGAAAAGGCGCATGATGACTGTCCCCTTGTCCCCCGTCCGCAGCGCCGACTTTCCTTCAATATGGACAATCGTTACCGGCTGGCGTATTGTCCTAACATGCAGCACGGACTGGTAGCCCGTCTTGATGGTGGTGGGATGATAAAGTATGTGCACGTCAGCCTTGAATTCGAGCACCGCGGCCGGCTGGCCGTGGCCTTCCAGCAACACCATACCCTTCTCAACGGACTCATACTCGGTGTTGGATATTGCAAGCGACGCAATCTGTCCCGCCACCGCCGATTGTGTGCTCAACCTGTTAACATGAAGAGATTTCACCTTTACCACCCTGAAGCTTCCGTCGCTGAATGGCCCAAGGTAGACTTCTTGGTCAACCGACACTCTTCCCTCTGTGACAAGACCGCTAATTACAAGCCCGGTCCCCTTAACCAGGAATTTCTCGTCGATGTAAATCAGGAGACCCTTATCGACCTTCTTTTCCCACTCGAGCCGGGGTGGGAGTAAGTCGATAAACGTTCTGAGGTTATCCAGACCGGCCGCTGTTACGTTGCTTACCAAGAATATCGGAGCAATCCTACCCGAGGCCATATGCCTAGCAGCGAGAACAGCATCATCTTTACTGTCAACCACGAACGGAACCTTGTTCACACCCGGAATCTTGAGCACATGAATCAGATCCTTCAAAGTATTCCCAACATTGTAGGGGTCAAGGTCAATCTTTGTAAGCACAACTGCCAAAGGCACTCCCAGCACAACTGCAATTCCAACATGCTCGCGAAACGTGCCAACGGTTCCCATGTTAGATGCAACCACTACCAGAGCGTAGTCCGGCGTGTGACCAAGAACTCCTTTTAGAGTGGTTCGCAGATACTTCTCATGCCCTGCCAAATCTAC
>JAJYZJ010000024.1 GCA_021800035.1 archaeon | reverse complement strand
CATATTTCAAGTCCTGTAGCGTTGGGCTAAAATCGCATAATTAATGTCGCTGCAGTTTGAATTCTCGTACCACTCGTACTGCAATATCTGGGTAGTCGCTTGTTATTTCTTCGACACCGGCAGCTATAGCCCTAGAAACCAATTCCTCATCAGTCAGCCCCCAAGCGCCAACCTTCAGGCCAGAGTTCACTGCCAAGGTCACGTCCTCGGGCTCAAGCATGTCTACTGGAATATTCAACCAATTTGCATGTATTGCTTTTGCGATGTCCAAGAACCATCGGACCTTACCTCGCGCTATTATAGCGCACTCAATCACTGAGTCATATTTCCTAACATTCTCGAGTGCGTCGTAATCAAAACTGGTAATCTTAGATTGACTTTTGGAGCCTGTGGAATCAAGCAAGTCGAGCAGCCTTGACTCTATCCCGGGATAGATTTTGCTACTGTGTTTGAGCTCAATCTTCTTGAGCGCTGTCGGAAACTCCAAGAGCACTTCCTCAACAGTCGGTGGACGCAAACCGGCCCACTTCTCGCCGAACTTTCTACCCGCATCCAGATTCCTGAATGTGCGTAGAGTGAGTTCGCCTATCCCTCCGTGCCCTCCCGTGGTGCGGTCAATGTTATCGTCGTGCATAACTACCAAGAAGCGATCGGCGGTCTGGTGAATATCAAACTCGAACCCATCTGCGCCCATTTCCATCGCCATCCGAAATCCCGGAATGGTATTCTCCGGCGCATACCCCTTTGCCCCACGGTGACCATAGACAACAACTTGCTGATTCATGGTTACTTCCCATTTGCGAGAACCGCTACAGGCGCTACTACGACAAGTAGAGGGCTCTTAAGCTCACTCAGTTCAATAGCAACGCAATCCTCGGGACTCCGAGTTCAGAGAGTTTTATCTACAGCGTTACCCATGTCCCATCATTGTCTTGTATGGATTCTAACAAATTGCTCGCAGATGATACAAAATTCTTCCATAACTGGAGGTAGGCGGGCCGAGGTACGTGGTACTGGCGCTGTCGTCATTGCTGGAAGCACGTTCAATACCGATGCCTTGCCTTTTTTGAAGGGGGGGTCAAGTTGTAGCGGCGTGGAACAAATTCGGAGTGACTCCTCAAACCCCCCACTTACTAGCTCTATAGTAGCTCAGGCACGGCTCTCAGAAAATCCAAAAGGCGCATTTCCCGCTAAAATACATCCTGCGAGGTCAAACCAAGAACAAGTGCTGCATTGACGCAAAGCTGAAAAAAGGTACTTGAAAGTAAGCCCATGCTTGCATTTGGACAACGCTCTAATGAGCGGAAAACTCCAAAATAGAAATTACGAATACCATACCGCTTGAACATCGTATCATGCTCAAGGGAACATCACTACTAACACATACCACCGCTAGGTTGATTATAGGGCTGGTTCCTACGCGCTGGAGCCGAGTAGAAAGCAATTTTGTTTGCACTGACTCGCAGTCCGGCTAAAGCTCAGAAGTTATTGACTATGCTTTCCATCAGATGAATTTGCTTGTCCAGTGGAACCCCGCTATGACCGAAGCTAAAGAACACGTGGTCCACACCCAACTGCCTTACTGCGACAAGGTCTTCTATGATCTGATCCTTGGATCCGGAAAGCAGTTGCCTCGGTGCAGGCAATGGGTCTTCGGTCAAAGTGTTGTTCGCTCGGAGAATCACCTGAAGATTGTTCGGGTTCCGATTGGCTTCACGCACAGAACCTCGAAAGAGCCTCAGTTCATCCTCAAGCTCTCTCAAGCTAGTGGCCAGCGGGTTCAACCCATCGCCAATCCGAGCCGCTCGCTTTATTGCACGTGGCTTCGTGGCCGCGATTATTATGGGGGGACCCTTCGACTGCACAGGCTTTGGATTGATCTCAGACGGGGGTATCGAGTAGAAACTCCCTGCATAACTCACTGGGTCTGGTCCCCAGACCGCCCGTAATGAGGCCACAAACTCCTCGAGTCGGTCACCTCTTGTATCCATTGGGATACCGGTTGTAACAAATTCCTCTCTTAACCAGCCCTGGCCAAGGCCAGCAATTACCCTTCCACAACTTAATTGGTCGAGAGTCGCGAAACGGCGCGCTAACACGACAGGATTGTGAAAGGGGGCGTCGATTACGCTGGTTCCGAGCTTTATGTTCTCGGTTCTTGCAGCCACATAGGATAACGTCTCTAAGGGTTCAAACACACACGCGTAGGATTCTGACATCGGGCCGGTGCGCCCGTCCATATCTACTGGCGCAGTTGGCCTCAGCAACCGTTCCAGCACCCAAAGCGAGGCACAACCTATTCTCTCGGCTTCCGAGGCAATGAACTCTACTGCCTGCTTAGACGCGAATTTTCCGCTTGTAGGAAGCGACAGTCCAATTTGCATCAAGTTCTCGTGTTCGGTACTTGCCTATTTCCTCCTAAGCTTAGCGAATGGTATTCACCAAACGCGATTCGACAATGTTCACGCGACAATAGGAGTAATACGAGCATTGTCCCAAGTGCGGCGGAATTTCTGCGAAATTTCGAGGGTGCCACTACGAAGACTTGGCCACGTGTTGCCTTCCCTAACGTTTAAAGAAGCGACGCAATCATTGAACTGAACTGGTTTGGAAACATCAGCAAGAAAGATTCTCGTTACGGGGTCGACTGGACAAATTGGAACGGAACTAACCCAAGAACTGAGAAAGAGGTACGGAGCTAAAAACGTAGTCGCAGGGGGGCACCGAAGAGAGCCGGATCCTAGTATCCGGAACGGCCCTTTCGAAGTTTTCGATGTCACAGACTCGACTGAACTAAGAGCTGTGATAACAAAACACGGGATAGATACAGTCTACCATCTTGCCGCGGTGCTTTCGGCAGTGGGCGAGAAGGACCCCGTGCTTGCTTGGAAAATAAATCTGGACGGCTTTCGCAACCTGCTGGAGGTAGCCCGAAGCGAGAGGGTTTCAAGGATTTTCTGGCCCAGTTCAATCGCGGTATTCGGGCCCGATGTTTCGCGAGTGAACACCCCCCAAGAAGCGAAGCTCACGCCAACTACGATATATGGAGTCGCAAAGGTGGCTGGCGAACTTCTGGCGAATTACTATTACTTGAGATATGGTATCGACATACGTTCCGTGAGGTACCCGGGTTTGATCAGCAGTGTCACTCCTCCGGGAGGCGGAACTACTGATTATGCGGTCGAAATTTTCTATGGGGCGCTCAAGAGTGGAAGTTACAAGTGTTTCCTCAGGGAGGATACGATCCTTCCCATGATGTATATGCCAGACGCGTTGAGGGCTGCCATACAACTTATGGAAGCCCCGGCCGCAAACGTAATGTGTCGTACTAGTTATAACTTGGCAGCGGTGAGTTTTTCGGCGGGAGATCTCGCACGTGAAATCTCCAAAAGAGTAAAGGGTTTTAGAGTGGAATACAAACCAGACTATAGACAGGCCATTGCCGACTCTTGGCCCATGTCAATCGATGACTCGCGGGCACGTCATGATTGGGGATGGAAGCATGAATATGACGTACAATCAATCGCACGTGACATGCTCGAAAAATTGACACTTAAGCTGAATGTGCAGATTGATAAGGATTAAATGTATACCTGCAGCTGCAGGTACGTGGCTTCTACAATGAGAAACCCTACGCTTTTCCTGAAACAAGAGTACGATCAGCTGGTTAGGCAGGAGCTAGACTGGAAACTTCGTATACTGCAAGGACCAAGCGCGCCATGGTGTATAGTCGACGGAAAGAAGGTGCTCATGCTTTGCTCGAACAATTATCTCGGCCTGAGCAACCATCCAAAACTTAAAGAGGCGGCTGTAGAAGCGATTAGAACCCACGGGGCAGGGTCCGGCTCAGTTCGACCCATAGCCGGCAACATGGACCTCCACATGGAGCTGGAAAAGCGGCTGGCGACGTTTAAGGAGGCTGAGGCATCGCTCGTTTACCAGACTGGCTTCGCTGCGAATTCCGGACTCATTCCTCAACTTGCTGGTAAAGGAGATTTGATAATAAGTGATGAGCTGAACCATGGGAGCATAATAGATGGAACTAGACTTTCGCATGCAGAGAGGACTGTCTATAAACATGCAGATGCTTCGGATTTACGACGGGTGTTGGACGAAGCAGAAAAGACCTCACCTAGTTACAACAAGATTCTCATAATTACCGATGGCGTGTTCTCGATGGACGGTGATATTGCCCCTCTCGACGAGATAGCGGAGCTCGGCGCTGAGCACGGCGCCATGGTTTACGTTGATGACGCGCATGGTGAGGGGGTTTTGGGCGAGGGTGGAAGAGGAATTGTATCCCATTTCAAACTGGGAAGGGACAAAGTGCAAGTAGAAATGGGCACCTTCTCCAAGGCTTTTGGAGTGGTCGGTGGTCACGTGTCCGGCTCCAGTGACCTTGTCAACTTTGCGTATAACAAATCGAGGACTTGGTTGCTGAGTGGTTCGCATCCTCCCGCGGTTGCCGCAGCGTGCATTGCAGCAATCGACGTATTGGAGAAGGAACCGGAGCATGTGCAGAGGCTTTGGGAAAATACACGCTACTTTAAGAAGGCATTAAAAGACCTTGGCTTCAACATCGGAAACAGTAAAACGCCAATCACGCCGGTTATCGTTGGCGATAGCGGGACTGCAAAGAAACTGAGCGCGCGATTGTTTGACGAGGGCATTTTTGCGCTTCCTATCGTGTTCCCAATGGTTGCAAAAGACAAGGCCAGAATTAGGACTATCATGAATGCAGCCCTGACCAAGGAAGACCTCGATTTTGCTATCAGAGGCTTCGAAAAGATTGGTCGTGAGCTTCAGATCATCGGTGGAGCCGTGACGGCATAGTTCGCTCAATTCTCTCGCAACTGCTCGGATATACATTTTACACGTAAACTTTGAACAACTTGCTTGTATATCGAACAGAGGTGCTTGCAAGTGCCGTCAACGTGCCAATGTGAGGTGACTTGCTTCAGCTGAGTTTATGACTGCCGACCCAATCGAGACCCGAACGCGCTTCCTACTCCTATTGACGCAATCTCCTATTGATGCAATGGACTCATTAAGAGGTAGACCACATGGCTGTTCACCGAGCCTAGTTAATTGCGGGGTAGGCCCAGACTCAGCTAACTCTTTTCGATACATCTGTGAAATGGAAATAGATGAACCCCACGAAAAATGCGCCTACGGTATAGACTAGGACGGTAATCGCGGACGCGTCAAATTTAGGAAGGGTGGATGAGGAACCCAGAGTCAGGAGTCCAAGCATGAAATCTCCCGGTCCACTAAGGTGTGCCCTAGCGAACTGAATTGGTGTCGACTGCACTACTGTAGTCGGCAAATACGCGTCCAAGTGTAAGTAGTACGACTGACCTGTGATTCCATACACGATAGTGAGATATAGTCCGCTTACTACACTAGAAAGGAGAATTAGCGAAGAAATAATGTACGAGAGGCTCGAGCGTCTTATCACCTCACCTGCGGTGAATCCAAAAGCATAGAACAGCAACACGGAATAGGTTTGCAGCAGAATCACTGAAGGGATCAAGCCAATAGAAGACTGTGGGCCAAACAGGATTGAAGAGATGATGAGGACGGCCAAGGCGTTCAGCCCAATAACTAGAAAGACGAGAAAATATCCACCAAAAAATTTACCAAGCAGGAAATCAGATTTCGCGACAGGCTTTGATAGCATTAGCTCGGCCGTACCCTGTTCATATTCCTCACTCATTGCTCCAGCTGAAATGAAAATCGCCACGAACGACAGGAGCAAAGATTGCGGGAGGAATGTCCCAACCACCCACATAAATGGATAATATGTAGAAGGGATGTGGGTTGCGGCTACTCTGGCCAATCCGAAATAGAGCGCGACGTCAATAAGCAGGGTAAAGGCAACCAGGACGAGAACCTTCTTTCTTGCGAGGGCCCTTTTGACCTCATACCTCGCAAAGACCACCCAAAATCTAGGATTCAGCTCTCCCACCTGCCAGAGACGCAACATATGCGCGCTCAAGGATGTTATCCTCATATTTGATAGAATGGAGATGCCGCCCAGAATTCACGATTATTCTTGCAATTTCTGGTCTCAGGTCGGTGGCTGAAGGCGCCACAACGATTTCAATAGTCCCTGTTGACTGCTTAATTTCCTGCACTCCTTCCAGACTTCGGATAAGGCCAATCTCTTTCTCTCCGAGCCCCTCGGCTTCAACAACCACCACTTTTCCCTGAAGTTTAGCCCGCACTATATCATCCAACGTTCCGCTAAACATCACCCTCCCATTGTGCAGCATGGTTGCGGAATTACAGAGTGCGCTGACTTCAGACATTACATGCGAAGATAAGAGGATCGTACCTCCATCCTTAGCAAACTCCCTGAACATCTCTCTGAAGTGCACTGCACCTGCCGGATCTACACCAATAATCGGTTCATCCAGAATGAGGATTGATGGGGAACCCAGCATCGCCTGGGCTAGAGACAGTCTCTGCACCATGCCCTTACTCAATTTCCCAACCTTTGTGTCCGCATACTCTGCGAGGCCGACGGCTTCAAGTAACCTTCGAGACTCATAAAGTGACTCGTGGGATCCAAGGCCCAGTTCTGAACAAACTATGGACAGGAGTTCATTCGGAGTAAGAAAAGTCTGAATATTTGGAAGTTCAGGAGAATACCCTACTCCCCGGAGAGCGCGTTCATGCTCTTCGACCGGATCTCTTCCGTTTAGTAGAACTCGTCCAGAAGACGCCCTGACCAAGCCGAGCAGCATCCGGATGGCAGTCGTTTTGCCAGATCCATTAGGGCCGAGAAGGCCCATCACTTCTCCCCGCCTGAGAGCCAGACTCAGCGGACCGATGGCTTTCCTGCCGTAGCGTTTTGAAGCAGCGTCGAGTAGGGCTACAGGCTCAGTCACATATGAACAACCCGAATCTAATCTACCCAGTAAATCGGTCTATCGACAGCGTCTGAGGCAGGTGTAGCAGGGCTCGAATTCTGACCCTTCCGCACCTTCCAAGGAATAATTATCGCAGCGGCCACGGCTGCAGAACTGGCGCCAATCATAACTCCCTCGGTTGCAGAAGGGCTCGAGGAATTCAAGGCTAGGTTTGTGCCCACGAGCGAACCGCTAAGGGTTACCCCTCCATTCAAGTGCGTGACGAAGGAGAATAACAACCCTGATGGAAAGACAGAAAGGTTCCCATATAGAGCCGTGGTGTTGTGCTGCGTAGTGAGTGAGACGTAAAAGTCGTAGTATCGAAGTTGGTACGCCTTTCCTGAGAATGATGCCGTCATCGCTCCCGCGTCCCTAAGGTAAATCGTGACGTCGCCCTGATAGGAATAAGATATGCTCTGGTTTGAAATAAGTGGCAGTATGGGAAACAGCGGAAGTGAATTATTTACCAAGCGAGAATATGTAAAGTTCTGAGAAGGTGAATTGAAGTTAATGCTCACCCAAGACATGTTTGGTTGTTCAGCCGGTAAAACGGTCTCATTCAAGACAAATGTAAGTGAGTTCGTCAAATCGGATAAGGAATTGATGGTTATGCGGTAGGATACGTAACCTTGGGCGTCCCCAGACGCACCAACAGTTGGAAAAACTGAGAGTATCAATATCAGCGAGAGCAACGCCAAAGAGTCGAGTTTCAATCCTTTCTCTGTGCTCACATCAATCCGAGAGTTAAAAACCGCACGAGAAACCAAAAAGACGCTTTTTAGCTGCCTAAAGAGAAGCTCAAAAGACCCAGATTCTTCACCACGGAGGACCCAGCTGCGACCCAGTGTCGGGTTGTACGTAGTCAATAAGGCTACAACATTGGACATTCCTCAATGATGATGTAACACCTATTCTAGCCGTGCGAGTTATATATCGTAAATTATATCGTAAACGATATATGTGACTCCACGAAAACAATTCCATTATCTTGCACAATAAAGCAACGAAAGACAGCCGAATCGGAGGTGGCACATGCCTTCTGGATGAGCCCACTTACATGCGCGGCGCCCCGGGGGGTCTCCTCACATATTTCATCTTGCACAAGTTAGCTACCAAACCTTCTTACGGATATGAAATAATTCAGTCAGTGGAAGAGACTACCGGTGGCGCATGGAAGCCCGGCGCCGGTTCGGTTTATCCGCTTTTGAAAAAATTGCATGAGAAGGAATACATTACTGAGTTGGGAGCCAAGGGTAGAAGGAAAGGACTCCACCTCTACGGCATAACTCGCCTCGGTCTAGAGCGGCTGAAAGACTGCAGTGAGATTTTCGCCCGCATGTCCACAAAATGGACATCCCTCAGGTATATCGTTGCTGATCTTCTTGACCCGAGCCACCTAGACGAGTTTATAGTCAATGGATCAAAGGCTCAGTTCGAAATTGTCAGGCGCGTGCTTGGCACCAAACTGAGGCAAATCCCGGATGATGAGGCAAGCTATATTCTTGGGGAATATGCTCTAGAGCTTGAGCATCAACTTAAGTGGGTCATTTCAAAATCTCATGATTTTCAAACTGTGCGGCCTAGCTTGCCAAAGACGACCGCTATTGACCGTCACGAAAGGGCCAAAGCAAGTACAGGGCTGAAGGAGCCGAATAGGAATGTACCCGCGCGACAAGAGCATGACTTGAGAGCGCATGGAGACGTTCCTAGAACGAGTTGAATGCCATTGGAGCCGCCCAAGAGTAAGGAAGCCACACAGACAAAGGTTGAGCCCGCGCCTCAAAGCGCAACTGTGCTAGCAGGCAATTTTCCCCCGTTTCGGACTCTCGCCCCTATAGTCGCCGGACTGATAACGGGCCTCCTAATGGGCGCGATGGACCAGACAATTGTCGCCACGGCTGGGCCCACAATAATTTCCGACTTGGGCGGGCTGAGCCTGTACGCTTGGGTCTTTAGCGCCTATATCTTGTCACAGACGGTCGCGATGCCAGTTTTTGGAAAACTCTCCGACCTGTTCGGCAGAAAGAGGCTCTTTATCACTGGCCTTGCCGTGTTCATGATTGGCTCTGCGCTTTCCGGGGCATCCAGGAATATTGATGAATTAATTGTCTTCAGGGCTCTCCAAGGCGTGGGAAGCGGTGCTTTCTTCCCAATTGCAATCGCGGTAGTTGGAGTGATCTTTCCCCCTCAGAGGCGTGGACTTGCACAAGGTATTTTTGCAAGTATATTCGGGATAGCCGCCGTAGTAGGGCCTTCTGTCGGATCTTACATAGTTCAAGCGATAAGCTGGAGATGGGTATTTTATGTCAACCTCCCTCTGGGTATTGCTTCGTTAGCTCTGATAACCCTGGGGCTTAGGGAATCAAGAAACAATGTTGCGAAACCCGTGCTTGATTGGAAGGGTATCAGCCTGCTCGCCGCTTGGGTGGCTTTACTCATTCTCGGATTCTTGAACGGCGGCTCGACTTACCCCTGGCTATCCTGGCAGGAAATAGTGACTTTTGGAGCTTCCGCTATCTTATTTGTTGCTTTTATTCAGACCGAACGGTTTGCCGCTGAACCAGTATTACCACTCAAACTCTTCAGAAATAGGGTAATATCGTCGGCTGCCACCGTCTCATTTTTAAGGGGTGCTGCATTTTTCTCAATGCTTTCGTTCGTTCCTCTATTCGTTCAAGCCGGTCTAGCCGGTAATATAGCCGATGGGAGAAACGTGCTAAACGCACTTCTGATCCCGATGATTGTAGCGTCGGTGTTAACCGGCCAGCTCGCGACAAAGATTCCCTACCGATGGCCAGTGCTCGTCGGCCTGATCGCTACGACCATCAGTGTTTACTTTGTAGCAGTTGCCGGCCCGGATATTTCACTCACAACCCTTATGGAGCTTCTTGCGATAGTGGGAGCTGGAATAGGCTCAACCTTTACCTCTGTCGTTCTTGCAATCCAATACAGCGCACCACGCAGTCAGATAGGGGTCTCATCGTCCCTTTCTCAGTTTATGGGAAACCTGGGCCAAGCCATCGGACTTGCAATATTCGGTTCTTACCAAGTGAATAGCTTCAAGTCAGGACTTGTCGGGCTGGTCTCGAAGATCCCACCTGCATACCAATCTCAGGCTGCGACTTTCCTCGGTGACCCGAACTTGGTGGGCCAAGTTCTTTCTTCCCCAACCGTGCTGGCTCAGCTCATACAAAAGTACCCAACTCTTCAGCTATTACTTCCGAGTCTAAGGAACGCGTTTGCCCAATCAATTGTAAATATATTCTGGCTGGCATTAGCTATCTCAGCAATCACTGTTGTTGCCAGTGTATTCATGAGTGGGTCACTTCGGCAGCAATTGAGTACATGGGGCAAGGAAGAAACTGCGGTTAAGCCAGAAGTGTCGGTTGGGTCAGCCTAATCCACTTCTGGCTCTAGGCTTTCAATCAGATGCCGAACCTCTTGCCGATTTCGGCCGAAGGCATACTCAAGTCTAGGTGAATTTTCTCGGGTTGCTATCGAATGCCCTTTTGCATTCAGCAGAACAGAAATAATAATTCTTGCCGTTATACTCCGACTTCAGGTGGGCACTATTTTCATCTACATGCATCTTGCAAACGGGGTCTTGAGCCATTGACTTTCGATATGACCACCTTCTGCCCTTGCTTAAAGTTTCGGTCTTACAAACGTAAACTCTATACATCATCTAAATGCAACTTATGGCGTGAAGCCAGATTCAGTTGACCTCAGCATACTGAAGACACTTATAGACGACGGCAGAGCCTCGATGAGGCAAATCGCGCAGCGAACAGCATTGAGCACGCCAACTGTTTCAGCTAGAATTGCCCGAATGCGCAAGGCGGGCCTTATCAGAGGGTTCGTACCTATACTCTCCTCATCTTCACTTGACCGAAGAGCTATAGCTCTTGTTACACTTAAAGTTCCACCTTCACGTGTAGAGATAGTGGCCAAGAAGCTAGCAAGGCTTCCAGAAGTTGAGGATGCATATGTGGTTGCAGGCCCATACGTCTTGTTGAAGCTTGCCCTTGAGAGTCCACAAATCCTCCAGAAGTTTCTAGCAGACAATGCATCACTTGGCTCTGATGTAGAGCTGGCGTCCACTCAAGTAGTGACTGAAATAATCAAGGAGGGCCCAGTCACGCTCGAAGCTGCAAAGCTCACTATCAGATTGAAGTGCGACTATTGTGATGGAGACATTTCCAGTGGAAGACCCTTTAGAGTTAGAGTAAACAAGTCGGACAGATACTTTTGCTGCAAGACATGCAAGAGGGCTTATCTGGAGAAGTATGCTTTGAGGCTGTCGAAGCTCCGACAGCTAGCGAGACCTACATTACATTCGTAAGGCTGGCAGCTTAAGCAACTCCAAGAAGATACATATTTATGCATTGCTTAGCCGTAGGGCAGCACTTCAACTAGGAGCTGAAGCTTATGGCAAAGGACCCAGTCTGTGGAATGTTTGTCGACGAACGGACTGCAAAACTCACTGCTCAGGTCCGCGGCGTAACATACTTTTTCTGTTCCGAGACATGTATGCAAGAATTCCTTGCGCCAGAGAAAGAGCTCCGAACCCTAAAAATAGGCGTCCTAGCGTCGGTTCTGCTTTCCTTCCCAATACTGGTTCTAACCTATATCTCACTCCTGCCGCCATCGTTGACCCGCTACTCTCTCTTCGCAATGGAATCCCCGATCCAGTTTGTGATAGGTTGGCGCTTCTACAAAGGCACGTATAACAGTCTTCGAAACAAGATGGGGAACATGGACGTGCTCATAGCTTTGGGCACCACTACAGCCTGGGCGTACTCTACCGCGGTTACTTTTGACTCTGCTGCCTTTATTTTTCACGGAGTCTACTTTGACACCGCAGCGGTAATAATCGCTCTCGTACTGAGCGGTAGGCTCTTGGAGCACTACTCAAAGAGCAGAGCCTCAGCCGCGGTGCGAAAACTGGCGGATCTCCAGCCCACGCTCGCACGCAGAATTGAGAACGGGACGGAGAGGGTAGTGCCTGTAGAGGAGATTCGTCCCGGGGACAGTTTAGTAGTTAGACCAGGAGAAAAGATTCCTGTAGACTCTATTGTTATCGAGGGTAGCTCAACAGTAGACGAATCAATGCTTACTGGCGAAAGTGTTCCCGTGGAAAAGTCTGTTGCTGATGAGGTCATAGGTGCAACAGTTAATTTGTCCGGTATTTTGAAACTGAGGGCGGAAAAGGTTGGTCAAGATACTGCTCTTTCCCAAATAGTCAGACTGGTCGAGGAAGCCCAAGTCGGAAAGGCACCGATACAACGAGTTGCCGACAGAGTGGCTTCGTTCTTCGTTCCCGCGGTGATATCAGTCGCTACGGCCTCAGGACTTTTCTGGTATTTCTTTGGGCATATTGGACTGGATTTTTCCCTTCTCGCGTTTGTGTCCGTGGTAGTGATATCTTGCCCGTGTGCGCTAGGGATAGCTACTCCCGCCGCACTGCTGGTCGGAACCAGCAAGGGAGCCCAGAATGGGGTGCTAATCAAAGGCGGAGAATATCTAGAAATTGCCGGCAAGGTAAACACTGTCGTTTTTGATAAGACAGGTACCCTTACAGTTGGGCGGCCCTCCGTCACAGATATAGTACCCCTAGACTCAATCGGGCAGGACGAACTTCTCCTCAAAGCAGCCTCAGCTGAGGTTGGCTCGGAACACCCGCTCGGTCAAGCCATTGTAAAAGTCGCAATGGATCGTTCCCTCAACTTTCAAAAAGTGCAGCATTTCGAAGCCGTAGCTGGAAAAGGAGTCAGAGCGATTATTGATCAGGACGAAATTCTTTTGGGAAATAAACATTTCATAAACGAAAACGGGATTGAGCTCGCAGGGAGCGAAGCTCTCCTGACACAAATGGAGGAAGCAGGCAAGACCATAGTTATCATGTCCATCAACCGGAGATTGGTCGGTGCAATGGCACTTGCCGACACCCTGAAGATTTCGGCGAAGCCCACTGTAGATGAGCTGAAAGACATGGGTATCGAGGTAATTATCCTAACAGGCGACAATCCCAGAACTGCGAAAGCGATATCAAATGAACTTGGAATAAAAACCTATTTTGCTGGTGTCCTTCCGCACGAGAAACAAGGAATCATAGAACAGCTTCAGAAGGAAGGAAAGATAGTGGCCATGGTCGGTGACGGCATAAACGATGCCCCATCCCTCGCTAGGGCAGACCTCGGAATAGCCATCGGAAGCGGAACCGATATCGCAAGAGAATCTGGAGGAATAGTCTTGATAAAGGATGATCTGAGGAATGTGGCAAACGCGATCAGACTCAGCCGGAAAACCTTGAGCAAGATCAGACAGAATCTGTTCTGGGCATTTGCATACAACGTGCTACTTATTCCGATCGCTGCCGGGGCGCTCGTGCCCCTTTTTGGAGCGCAGATTTACGGATTTTTGCCGTTTCTAGCCGCCGGGGCCATGGCAATAAGCTCTGTCACCGTCGTCACCAATTCTCTTCTCCTCTTTAGGTTCGGAACCACAACCAGAATGGAGGGAAGAGGATGAGCGCGAACCACCGGAATCAAATAAAGAGATTGGTGTTTACGGTGAGAGACGCGGACTGCACGCAGTGCTCGCTAGCAATCGAGAAGAAACTAAAGGGGCTCGATGGTGTGATTAAAGTGGGGAGTTCAGTAATGCTCAACAAACTGTATGTCGATTTTGATGAGACCAAGTTGCAACTGTCCGATATCGAAGAATCCATACAAAAATCAGGATACGCCGCCAATCTGATTCGCAAAACGTGTGTTCAACCTGAAAATCGTTAACACGTGAGGCTAGGTTGTGAACGAATAGATTTTGATTCAACTGCTGCGTGTCCAGCTGGTCAAGAGATGTGTACAGGTTAAGCAAGCCTCTAAACCGGGGAATGATATACCTTCAAAAGGTCCTGTTTTGGGGTTCGATTCGTCAACCGCCATAAAAGCCATTTCACTCCCCTCCTTTGTTCGCCAAGCCTAAAAACGCATACCGTCCCTCTAGGGTATACGTTAAGACAGAGTGAATGCTTTGCAGGAACCAACACGTATACGGGTGGGCGAAATAATGACGCCTTTTCTTACTGCGCTCTCTGAAGCCAAATCCATTGCAGCCGCCGCGGAGTTGATGGAGACCCAAGGTGTGGGAAGTATTATAGTCTCAAACGAGGACGGTTCTCCCGTAGGAATAGTAACAGAAAGGGATATTGTCACAAGAGTAGTAGCCAAACACAGAGATCCGACCCGCACCCTATTATACGAGATTGCCTCCAAACCCCTTATAATGATAGATTCAACGGCGGATATCACTACTGCCATGCGTTTGATGAGTCAGCATAGGGTCAGACACCTAGTAGTCAAAGTAAACGACAAGGCTACCGGAATGTTGACAGATAGAGACATACTAACGAGTGTTCCAGACCTGATCGAAATTGATGAAGAATTCCTGAAAATATACTCGAAGGAAGAGGGCGACTAAACCGCTCGAACCGGAAAATTCGGCTAGCCGGAGCTTTAAGAAGACGTTAGTATTTTATCACACAGGATGGAAAAGGACAATATCGACGCCCTAGCAAAGCGTGCTCTTGCGGAGCGGATTGAGCTACACAGACTCCAACAACTCATTTCCGTACCTGACGAAAATCTGGTTACACAGCTGAGAAGGAGAGTCTTGGAGATGAGACTCGGAACTTCGCTATCCTCTCTTGAAAAGAACCCGCTGGATTTCAATCACCTTGTTGGAAGAAACGTAGAGAATCCTGTGGGAAGTGTAGCAGTCCCGGTAGGAGTGGTTGGTCCTATTCCACTTAGCGGTAGCGTGGCTCAAGGAGACGTTTACCTGCCGCTTGCCACTACTGAGGGTGCGCTCGTCGCCTCTACGAACAGGGGGGCGAAAGCCGTTCGAGAGTCTGGACGTATACAAGCTATAGTACTACGGGATGCCATGACCAGGGCTCCGGCGTTCAGGACTGAGGCAGCAATGGACGCAGCACGCCTAGAGGCATGGGTGGAGAATAATTTACCGGCTATGCAGAAGGAGGCTGCGAAGACCACGCGTCATGGAAAGCTAATAGGTGCAAAATGCTATATCGTCGGGAACATTGCGTACGTCCGACTCTCCTTCACGACTGGCGACGCCATGGGAATGAATATGGCAACTATCGCAAGCGAGAAAATTTCGGAATTAATTGAAAAAGAAACCGGTGCGGAACTTGTAGCGCTAAGTGGTAATTTGTGCAGTGACAAAAAACCTGCAATGATTAACTCACTACTTGGTCGTGGAAAAAGCGTTATTGCGGAAACACTAATCCGTGAGGCGAGCGTCAGAGACACGCTGAAAACAACTGCGCAGAGGATTGTAAGAGTGAATTCCATTAAGAACCAGACTGGCAGTGCGCTGGCTGGTTCCAACTCGCAGAACGCACACTTCGCAAATATTCTGGCTGCGTCGTTTATTGCCACCGGACAGGATGTAGCTCAGATTGTGGAGTCCAGTCAGGGGTTTACAATAGCAGAAGAAAGACGTGGAGACCTTTATTTTTCTGTAACATTACCCAGCCTAGAGGTTGGCGCGACTGGCGGGGGAACAGGCTTGCCCACTCAGAGCGAGTTGATAAACCTGACTGGCGCAGGTCTTGCCCCAGAGGGGAGCCGAGCGAAGTGGTTGGCCGAAGTTATTGCTGCGGGCGTTCTCTGCGGAGAATTGTCACTCCTATCAGCAATAGCAGCAAACCAACTTGCGGGCTCTCACGCGAGGCTAGGCAGGGCTGGAAAAGTCCGCGGTTAGGTTAGGCAGGTTATCATACACTATTTCAGAATCATAGTATGTCAGGCAGTGAGAAAATACGCTCTGAAAGGCGCAGTCTTCCATCGTGACACTAACCTGGGAGACATTGTCCACGTCATATACTGAAGCGAGGCCGGAGAGACCGGAGTAGGGCTCCAGAATGGAGTCCACTCGCGCTGTAACATAGCCTGCACCTCCGGGCGAACTCGCAATGACGACTCCCATGGCTGTCTCGACAAGTGGATACCTAAGAGGGACCACGGCGCCAAAGTTTTCCTTGAAGTAAGTACCGGAGTATGAGACATAGAATTGCTCCTCAATTGAAACGACCGGTCCACCTACCGCCGAGAGTGGTCCAGCCGATGTGTAAATTGTTAAGTATACGATCTTCACAGTATCGTTTACGCTAAACTCTAGCACGCGCGAACCGTCCATTTCAGACTGCACCAAATTGACTAAGCTCTGATACTGCGAGTCGTTCAATGAATATCGTAGACCCTGGACCCCTTGAGCCGTGTAGTAATCAACTAGCCACTGATTATAGTCTGTGGCAGCACCTAGGATCACTGGAATAGCGGGGGCGACTGTAGTCTGTGTCTGAATTCGATGAATAGTAACTGCTGCCGCTAAGACGAGCATGAGTAAGAATCCGATTGAAAGCGTGCCCACCACGGCGCGCTCAGGAGCCGATTTTGATTTCAAATGCATGGGTACTGACATTCGAGATAAACCCGGCGGAAGACAAATATGATGATATTCTCCAATCACACAATACGCTCTGACAATTAGAGAGAGCGCGGTACAGATTCAGCTGTAAGGAACGATCGGCGCTTACCAATCTTTCGTATTCATTCTGATATATTCCCAGAGCAATCGATGCAGTCGCCAAGATAACCAAGAGCAAGCCCGAAAGGAGGAGGTCCAGCAGCACAATCATACTATTGGCCTCCATTTCTCCGCATCTGATACAAAACCAAGAAAATGTACAAGGTCCTTGACCACCTCTGCCGAGTAATGCATGCCCAATTCGTAGGCAGCGAACATGGTCACGGCAACTGCTATAGCTGAGATATATTCGATTATTGCGGCCAACAAGATTTACCCTGTATAGCCAAGAGGTCCACGTTGCCTTTCGAGCCCCGAACAATTATGCAGTCCGCACCGGCCACCCAGTACACCCTAATCTCAAAGCCATAGTATTCTCTATACGCGGTCCCATTTACAAGGACTGTCAGACTGCCTGCAGTCGAATTCATGCTTTCTAAGCCTGCTGGCGGCTTAACCCAGGCGTCGAGGCCGTAAATCTCGGCATAACCTACAGTATCGAAGAAACTACCAAGGATCTCGTGCCCTTGTACCTGCGTGATATATGCGGACATCGAAGTGTATGCGGAATAACCTGAGCCGACCACTGCAACAGCTACCGAAGTCAGAAAGAGCAACGCGAGCTGCTCAGAAAGGAACTCTGATGGCATCACATATTGTATCAACTGTTCTTTTCTTATCATATGATAGAAACACCGGAGCGCAGTGCAGCTTGAAGTAGGGTGGACTGGGAGCAGGGTAATTTTTCTGGATGATGTCCCGTATGACCAAAAACTGCTCGCACAGAAATACAGGCCGAAGAAGGGCGAAGAGCTAACGCTGATATCGACTTCTTGGGTTTCGACCCTCGAACATGGAAGGATTTGGCATTCTGTTCTGAAACAGAATCAGATCGAAAGACTCTACAGCTTTCACGAGTTTAACGTAGGAATAACGGGCGGTGACGGAGGCCAATACAGGTGGAGTGTTACTGCGAATGCTGAAGAAATATCCGCACTAAACCAAGTATGTGAGATACTGGCGAATGCCAGCGTTAAACTAGAAGGCTCGGGAAACCTCTTCGGGGACCTCTATGAGGGCCTCCGCGAGGAGGCTATACACCAGCTAGACGCCCTTGGAGCGAAGGAAGGCTTCGATGCGGCAGACTTCTGCACCATTGCTGCGCTCGGCCTAACGCCAATCGCCCCGTTACTGGTCGACATTGATGTCGAAGAATTCTATCTCGATCGACCTGGTGCATTAACATACCTCGACCACTCAAAATATGGGCGTCTCTGGTTTCCTTACCCCCTCAGTAGACAGATGCTTCGCAGACTTGGTCTGTACTGCCAGCTCTCAGTTTCCGGATCACTCAACAGAAGCTCCAACAGTTTGAAGGCCCACTTGGTGACTAATGCATTTCACCTTAGAATTGGTATAGATTCAGAACCCCTTGCGTTCGATGGCGGCTCGTGCGTCATTCGAAAGTTTGGATTTAACCGTTTTGACATAAGTGGACTAATTGGTAGTAGGACTTTAACCAGTGACGCGGCCAGCCTTTTAACCGGAGCTCTGAGACTTGGACTTTCTGTCGTAATTGCAGGGCTCCCGAGAACTGGCAAAACCACACTAGCAAACGCCCTACTGAAGACTATTCCCAACGAGTTACGCAAACTATATGTCGAAGATGTTGTGGAAACTTCAACTCCTAGCAACCAGGAAAGGACTGTGAGGCTGAGTACGGAGTCAAGCTACAATACGGACAAACTTGCCGAAGTTACTCGCAGTCTTCACAGGAGCCCGGACTTCGTGTTCGTGGGGGAACTTCAAAGCAAACAACAAACTCTGGCAGCAATCATGCTCATGAATGTAGGAATACCGTGTCTGCAGACAGTGCACGCTACGACGCTTGAGGGCTTGCTCGCACGTTGGCGAGAAGTGTATACCATGAACGTGGAGTTCCATATACCGGTATTTTTTGCTTTTATGAAATTGATTTCGGGAAAGCGTTTGCTCGAAAGAGTGGTTCTGTGTCAAAATTTGGGAGGGAAGCTCGATGCAAAAACAATCTACGAAAGCGGAAATTTTACTTGTGAATTATCAAGCGGGAATTGCTCCATAGCCAACCAAGCAGTAAGAGCCGGACAGGAAATACTAAGGGCCCTTCAAATTGACCAAGCTGAATAGGACACTCTACATTGGGCTGCTGATAGCCGGGTTACTCTTCTTTGGCAGGGAGCCGTACGTCGGTCTTGCGCTCATTGCCTTCTCCGTTCTGTTCGAGCGTGCCCCGAAAGTGACATCGCTCCGGCAAGCGCTCAGAACCAGACTCTTTGGAGCGATGAAATCGAGCGGGATAAATGAACCGATGGCCAGAGCGCTCACTAACGGTGCACTTGAATTACGACACACTCGGATAGAGCTCCTCGGCAGAAATCGGTACATTATCGCCGAAAGCTCTAGGCTTGCGACAGTGGCATTACTACTTGAGAACGGCGTTCTCCTGCTAGCTGGACTAACGACGGTTGGGCTTCTGAGCGGATATATAATACTCATGATATATGGAAAATCGGGGGGTATACTCCTGCTACTTCTCCCCCTTGTTGTCTTTTCATTAAGGCCGTACTTTACAGCAAGAGTGGGTAATTTGCTCCGCTCCAAATGGACGGAAGGAGCAATCATAGCCGAGCTCATTGCTGTACTATCTTTGGAAGTGGAACCTTGGTCCCTGGATTTTGCCCTCATCACGATAATCACAATCACCGCCTTGTCCCTTTGGAAGAATGCCACAAGAGTTCACCTAGAAAGGGCCGAGTCAATTACATTTCGCTCAATTATGGATGCGCTCGGTTCGCAGAGTGGAATCACTACAACAAGAATAATTGCCTCTCTGTCCAAGGCCCGGAAACTCAGGGTGCGTGACTTGAGCAGCGCAGGCGGACTGCCTGATATTATCAGGCGAGCGGCCGCTTCTTTCCGACGCCCTGACTATAGGGATATTCTCATAACCGCGGCCTCTGGTCAATCGGTATTTGGGCATTCGCAAGTGTGGATTAGATCTGTTCGAAAGATGCACTACGCATCTGAAGCGCTCAGGGCCAAATTCGGGCAACAGGTCATGAGAAATCAGTTCTTGACCACGGCATTATTTCTGATTACGGGCGGTAGCATCTCAATGTTATTGAGAACTTCGCTCTTTGGAGCGCATGGGAGTGCACCCCCTTTCTTGCCCCAGCTTTCACTGGACTGCTCGGCGATTGGATTCTCCTTTGCATATGAATCCGACGGCCTGCTGGTCTCCACGTTCGCGCTTCTTATCCTTATTGAGATACTCGTACCTAGGCTCATCTAACTATTTTGTGCTAGCAGAACATGGTTGATGTGAACTCTGTACTCCAAGTTCTGCTTTCGATGCTGCGTAATAAGAGAGCCTCGCCGTTGCTCGAAGAGGGTTTGCTAGTTGGTCTTGCACTGGTGCTCTTCGCAGTGCTTGTTTCAGCCTTTATGGGGATATTTGGATGGTTCCAGAACGCCGCAGGTCCGCTTGCAGGGCTGGGCGGCGGCCTAGGAACGCTTTTCAATGACATCTTACAGGGCTATACAAAAATTTTTAAATTCCTAACAGGTCAGTAGCGGATTGTACGAGTGGCTCGGTGCGAAGTTCCGGAAAGTTCGGATCCAGAGAGATGGCGCTCGCTGGTTCGCGTCAGAAACTGCACGGATATCCCTTTCCGGTGGCTCTTCTTTGGAAACAAAACAAGCAGTTTCCAAATTCCTAGAAGAACTCTCGAAGGAACAGGCCAATGTAGCAGTAATCTACCTTAGCAGAAGTGACCGCCTAAACCCGGTGGAGCGAAAGAGGTGCGCGCACATAACCGTTTTCGACTGGGGTTTCCGAAAATCAGCGGCGGTGGACAAAGTGAGAAAGAATTTTGAAAAATCGCTCTCGCTAGCGGGCATGGCTGGGCTGGATTTTGACGCCACAGGAGAGAGTGACTGGGACTCCATTTGGCTAATGGACAACTTTCTTATGACGCTTGCAGAGACTCCCCCGCCTTTACCTCCTAATCCGGGCGACCCACGACCCGCCCAAATAACAATCGGCCAGACCAGCGCAGGCGCGAACCTATCCCTCGAACTCCCAGAGCTTTGCAAACATATGGCGGTGCTCGGTGAAACTGGGTCAGGAAAATCGACATTTGTCGCGAATATGTTGAAGAGGGCAAATTCAGTGGAGCTTCGTTACCTTGTTTTTGACTGGCATGGCGAGTACCCACAGCTACTCAAGTCGAACCAAGCTCTCGTTGTCGCACCCGACCAAGATCTTGGGTTCGATATTTTCGACTATCCGAAAGGCGTGGATCCCTTCGTGCATATAGATGTGCTAATGGATATATTCAACGACAGCTTCGACCTCACGGTCTCGCAGCAATTCATACTGCGCACCGCACTCAGGAAGGTCTATACCGATCGCGGGCATGGTATGAGCGACAATCCGAGACCAATCGATGTCGATGATGTGATGAAGGCAGTAACTGACATCAGAACGTACTCTGGCTGGGAACAGGAATCAAAACTTGCGGTTTTACGCAGGATTTCGAAACTAGCGGATACCGGACTAAGCAGAATATTGAATGCGTCTCAGAAAATAGGCTTCAGTGACCTACTCAACCAAGACGTCATAGTGGACCTGGGACAGGTGACCGATAGTTACTCGAAGATATTCGTTGTTGAGTCAATACTGAAGCTCCTTTACGACTACAAAGTGTCGCGAAAGTTGACCACACCACACGCGATCGCAGTCGAAGAAGCGCGCAATATCATTCCTTACCGAAGGCCAGAAGAACCTCCGCGTATAATGGAGAGAATTGTTGAGGAGCTGAGAAAGTTCGGAGAATCGATGATAATAATAAACCAGCTCCCCTCAACTCTTTCGCAAGAAGTGCTGACCGCAGTAGGAAACGTCGCGGCCTTCAGGTTAAAGGGAAGCGCGGAGCAAGAGATTCTTGAGAGGCGCTGCAGTATTGCGCGGGAAGTGAGTAAGAGCCTAGCGGAGGCCCCTGTAGGTGGCGGACTATTCCGCGGAAGCGATAATAATATTGTATGGTTCGAGTCGTGAACCCCTCCCTCAAAAAATTTTCTTCATGAGCAAATCGAAGAGTTTTTACAGGAATTCAGTGCTTTTATTGATGTATGACTACCAAAAATGGAGTTGAAGAAGGACAGGTCGCGCCAGACTTCAGTCTGAGGGACCAAGACGGCAAAGCTGTGAGTCTCAAAGATTTCAAGGGCTCTGACATTGTTCTCTATTTCTATCCCAAAGACGATACTCCTGGGTGCACTATGGAAGCCTGCTCATTCCGGGACAACATGGCCAACCTAACAAAGAAGGGCGCGGTCGTACTAGGTGTTAGTAACGACGACACAGAGAGCCATGTCAAATTTGCCAAGAAATACTCGTTGAAATTCAGGTTGCTAAGTGACGTAGATAAGAATGTGTCCAAAGCATACGGAGTATACCAGAAAAGAAACATGTATGGGAAGGATTACTGGGGAATTGTCAGAAGTACTTTCATTATCGGGAAAGATGGCGAAGTAAAGAAGGTTTGGAAGGGAGTCCGAGTCGACGGCCACACCGAAGAAGTTCTGAAAGCGCTCTAATCGTTCAGTAACACCGACTCTAGCATCTGGAACAGTTTCTTGCATCCAATAGCTACAGCCAAGTCTGCGATACCGCAATCTCAGTCAGGAAGCAACTGTGCGAACACTCTTGGCCAGGAATCGGGTTTTGTCACTTTCTCCTCGCCTGCTATAACTTCAAATAATACCTTTACTCGCCTACCTACCCAGTCAGCATCTTTCTCACCTTTGCCCTTCAGTACTCCGATAAGATGGCCTCCTTCGTCGAGCTTGATCAGTGCGAGCGTGTAGGGAGGTTTCAGCGGATAACCTGACGAACCAACTGCGACTTCGGTAAAAGTCACTACTGCGCCAGTCATAGACACTTCCTTGACCTCAAGATTTGCTGACGCACAAATTCTGCAACTTTTCATCGGTGGCACTGTAACATGCCCCAATGGACATACCAGCGCAAGGAGCTTCCCTCTGCTTGCCTCTGCGTAAAAGTTGTCGACGCTCAGACCGGTGGTCGTGGTTATCCCCTCTTACGATAGACATGCACCTGCACAGATTCTCCAGCCCCTCCCATTGAATGGGAGAGCGCAGTGTGTGCGCCTTTCACCGCTCTTTCGGGCTCAACCCTCCCTGTCAGCTGGAGAAAAATTTCATACGCCTGCCCAGTACCGCTTGATCCAACTGGGTGGCCCTTCGACTTCAGACCCCCCGATGGATTGACTGGAATCCTGCCACCCACCGAGGTTTCAGAGCTCTCTAACAAGCGTGAAGCTGAACCTTTTGTGCACAGCCCCAAATCCTCGTAGGCCAAAAGTTCATTTATGGTGAAGGCGTCGTGCACCTCAAACAGGTCTACCTTGTCTGCAGATGTTTCGGCTTGGGCGTAGGCCATTGCCGCCGCAGCTCTAGTCGCCTCGAAGCCCAGAAGCTGTTCCCTAAAGACGAAGTTTAGGTCAGTTGCTTCTGCAGAGGCCACAATATCCACCGGAGAGTCGGTGTACCGCGCCGCAAGCTCGGGTCGACAGAGAACCACGCAACTGGCTCCGTCTGAAATTGGCGAACAATCAAGGAGCTTAAGAGGTGTAGCCACGGCCTTCGACGCGAGCACTTCTCTTACCGTTACGATCTTCCTCAAATGCGCCTTCGGATTGTAGAAGCCGTTCCGATGATTCTTTACGGCTACCATGGCCAAATGTTCTTCAGTTGCTTTGTAATCTCGGAGATACATCCGGGCTATCATGGCATTAATCGCGGCAAGCGTAACTCCGTTCCATTGTTCAAACGGGCGATCTGAAGCCATTGAGATTACGTCAAGCGCAACAGACGTAGGCACGTGGGTCATCTTCTCCACCCCCGCTGCAATTGCGACGTCGTATTCCCCCGAACGGATACCAAGTACTGCCTGTCGCAGCGCGGAGGCTCCAGAAGATGACACTGAATCCAGCCTGATGGCCGGGATTCGACGGAGGCCATACCCTCCAGCCGAAGACGGAGCTGTATTGGCCTGATGTTCAAATGTTTCAAACGCCTGACCCAAGTAAAGCGCATCTATGTCCGCCCGGGAGAGCCTTGGACAGTTTTCGAACGCCTCATCAAGGGCTTCAGCAAGCAGCTCTCTGGCATAAAATCCGTCTCGCCTGCCGTACCTGGCGCACCCCGCCGTGACAATGGAGGCTAGCGGCCTCAAGTGAAAGTCGCCGCCACCGCGCTCGCGCCAAGCGGGGGACTATGGACACGTGTCATATTCTGGTCAGCGCTTAATTGGTCCAGTCGCTCTTTAGGACTCTGTAAATATACCCATTGTTTAATTGGTGGAACCCCGGAGAACGCTACCCTCCGCCTTAGATATGACTGCCTTAGCGGGGCGAACCCATCAGAATGGGTGCAGACCGGTTCTGGGTTTTCCCCCTCAGAAATTTCCCGACATGTCTTAAGTGCAGGAGGATGACAGAGCTTCAGGTGCAATACAAGTGGGTTGTACTCTCCAATACAACCCTGGGCACACTCATGTCGTCTTTGGACACTAACATAGTGCTCATTGCGCTCCCCACCATAGGCAGAGACCTCCATACGTCGCTTTTTACTCTGCTATGGATACTCTTGGGTTACCAGCTGGTCACGGCAGTCCTTCTCGTGAATTTCGGCAGACTTTCTGACATGTTTGGGAGAGTGAGATTATATAATATTGGCTTCGCAGCATTTACCTTCGGCTCAGCGCTTTGTAGTCTGTCGCAAACTGGAATAGAGCTTGTTGCATTCAGAATGGTCCAGGCCATAGGAGCTGCCTTTCTGTTCTCGAATAGCGCGGCACTCATCACTGACGCATTCCCTAAAGAAGAACGTGGTAAAGCTCTTGGAGTGAATCAGGTATCAATCGTAGCGGGTTCTGTTACCGGTCTCGTGCTTGGTGGCTTCCTGACCTCAACCCTCGGCTGGCGTTCCGTCTTCTGGGTGAACGTACCCATCGGGGCGTTTGCCACGATCTGGTCACACACGCGACTCAAAGAACTGGGTCAGATAGTGAGGGGCCAGAAGTTAGACGTTCCAGGAAACCTGCTTTTCGCTTTGGGGTTGGCACTTGTGCTCTCCGGAATTACACTTTACGCCATCGATGAACTCGGTCTTGTTGGCGCCTCCCTACTAATGCTGGGTGGAGCAATTCCTTTAGCTGCGTTCGTGGCTATCGAACTACGCACTCGTCAGCCAATGTTCGACCTTTCGCTGTTCAGGATACGCATGTTCGCTGCGAGCACTCTCGCAGTCTTCTTGGTAGCACTTGCAAGAGGTGCGGTGTCCTTTGTACTCGTGTTCTACCTCCAAGGACCTACGATGGGACTCAATCCGCTTTCCGCTGGGTTATTCCTAGTACCGATTTCAGGAACTCTTGCTATATTCGGACCAATAAGTGGCTGGCTTTCTGATAACTATGGAAGGACGCTTTTCACAACGCTCGGGCTAGGAATTTCTGCGATTGGATTCCTCCTTCTTACGCATATCGGGGCTACTGTAAGTTTCACAGAGCTACTGCCTGGGCTTGTGTTCATAGGGTGCGGTCAAGGGCTGTTTGCATCTCCCAACCGCGCGGCCCAAATGAGCGCTGTTCGACCCGCCGAACGAGGAATAGCAGCTGGTATCGGTACAACACTACTCAATGTCGGCACAACTGTCAGCTTGGGTGTCGCATTTCTGGTGATGTCGAAGAGCGTTCCTTCCAATGCTCTAGCCAGTATATTTCTTGGTTACCCAGTGTCCTCTAATGCACCATGGATAGGGGCTTTTGTTTCTTCCATAAGGGATGTCTATTTAATTTCGACTGCCTTCCTAATCGCGGCAACTGTACCTTCACTTCTCAGAGGGGAGCGGAAGGCACTCGAGTATTAGTAATAGCCAGGGCCATACCCAACAAGGCATACAGGTCAATCTTTGTTTGCTCAAGGATAGACCCCCCGATTCCCGTGCCCAAAGAAATTAATCAGTCAACGCACAGAACCCATCTCGAAGCGCAGCGCAAACTTTATCTCATTACTGAAAAGCGCGAATGAACTAAGAAGCTAGGAGGGAGGCCAGTGTTTTACACGCAAAGGCTGAATTTTATAAAGAATTCTTCGCTCGCCAGGTGCCAATGGAAACTTTTCCCTCCCTGTATACTTCTTGCTCATCTTATGAATGTGGTCTTCCGCATCTTTGCCCTCGATTGTTTCGATCACTTTGCCCCTGATGAATGTTGCCTTGTAGGGGTTCGTAGCGTCGTTAACGGCGATTGAGACTCTCGGATCCTTAGAAAGATTCCTGTGCTTCTTCCGGCCCATCGCAGTATTGATCAAAATCATGCCATCGGCATGGTCCACCCAAACCGTAGTTACGCTTGGCCAGCCATCTGGTCCCAGAGTAGCTACCTGTGCAAAATTTTTGCCTTCAAGCAGTCTGATATCTTCCTCTGACAGAGCTGATCGAGCCACGCCCAACGCCTCAAATGGTTGTTCTGGTCCAAAATATAAACGCTCACTCGAACTGAAACCACGCTTAACTTAGCGATTTTCGCTGATAGCCCCATTTTCGAAAGGGTGCGACCTGTCCCATCCACTTATAATTAGATTAGAGTTGTTTACCTCGGCATTACCAGTGCCTGGTTACTGCTTTTATATTCGCGCGCTAAGCGAGGACATGATTTCGTGGTTGGCATTCAATCTCTCCTCAACCAAGTTCCTATTCCATACTGAAGAAGGCTTTACCATCTACGAGAGAAAGCACTCACCGTCCAGATGAAGGCGTTTAAACAATGCAAGATATTGATCCAGTCTACTTCTTAACTCCATTAACGGTTATTGCAATCAGTGCAGGGCTCATCACCTACTGGCATATCAAACGCAGATTCACTAGGTGGACGCTCTTTCTCTCCGCCATCGCTTACGGCGCGGCCATACTGGTAAAGGTACTCTTTCAGGACTCCACAATCGGGCCATTTGAACGAGAATTTGGTACGAGCCATTTTGTGCTAGGAGTCTATTTCGGGTTGCAGACGGTCATTCTCGAAGTAGGGGGCGCGTATGTCATATCCAGATACGCCTTTTCACATTCTAAGATTGAAGCTCGTGACGCGGAGAGTTACGGCCTAGGACTTGCATTCTGGGAAAATGCAATTCTCTTCTCTGTTCCGCTACTGCTAGATTATGCTGTTTACTATATTGTCCTCGGTTCCGGTCATGATGCGACGAGTGGCCAGCTCTTCTCACAACTATCCGCGAATGCACCTGCACTGTTTTATAGCGCATCCCGCGCACTGCCAATCATAGGTTTGGTAATCTTAGAAAGAGTATCATCGTTGCTCTTCCACTTCTCGTGGGGGTACCTCTGCG
>JAJYZJ010000081.1 GCA_021800035.1 archaeon | reverse complement strand
GTTTCTCGCTCGGTACTGATTCTCCCGTAACCATCCTCTCGTCAACAGTGGAATAGCCATCAACGACCACGCCATCGACAGGGATGCTCTCACCCGGCCTGACGCGTACAACATCACCCTTCTCCACGTGAGCTATCAATATGACTAGTTCCTGCCCATCTCTGATGACCCTAGCCGTCGGTGGCTGGAGGGCGAGCAGCTTGCGCACGGCCTGCGAGGATTTCATTCTTACCCTGAGCGAAGCGTACCCTCCCAGCAGATGGTACGAAGTTATGAAGATAGCTATGGCGAAGAATTGCGGGGCGGGGAAGCTCTTGAAGAGGAAGAGTCCCGTGAACCCACCGGCGATACCGCCAAAAGCTGCCAGCTCCATCAGGACGTGCTGGTTCAGAATCCTCCTTCGAACGGAGAAGTAGGCCATCTTCAGTATCGGATAGCCGAAGCCAAAGACGTTGCCGAAAGCCAGCCCAATCATCGTCGCCTTTCCCCAGAGAGGCATCGGGATCGGCACTATCCCCAGCCATGTCAACGACAATATTCCTAGAGCAATGAATGTCAGCGCTGCCGAGCCCAGGAGCCTGTTCCTCTCCCTTCGTACTTCTCTATCCTCCTCCTCGAAGCTTCGAACCTTGTTCGGGTCCTTCACCGTATAGCCCATGCTACGGAACGCGTCCTCTATCTGAGGCGTTTGTACCCTAGCCGGGTCGTAGCGTATCAATGCTTCTTCGTGGGCCAGACTCACGTTGACGTCGACCACGCCTGGAAGAGTCGCGACAGCCTTGGCTATGCTGCTCGCGCAGAAGGAGCAGTGCATCCCGCCTATCTTTACCTTGTGCTTGGCGAGATGCCTCTCTTGCTGATCTGTCATTTCGGGTTCCCTCCGGGCAGCCAGCCTACTCTACCTCGTAACCTGCGTCTGTGATCGCACTCTCCAACCTCTCTTGGCTGATCTGCTCGGCGTCGTAGACAATTGTAACCTTCTTCTTCCCGAAGTTCACGTATGCCTCTCTCACGCCGCTGACTGCGCGGAGAGTGTTGCCCAAGTTGTTGGCGCATCCCTCGCAGTGCATTCCCCTGACGCTGAGTATGACCGTCTTTTCGCTCATGTTACCTTCTCCCACCTCTGACTACCTATCAAAAGGAAACTATTTATACTATCAAGTTTATAGTTAGAAAGTGACTATGGGACAAGAAAGTAAACTGATAGACACATGCCCCATTCAAGGAGTGATAGACGTGGTGAGCAAGAAATGGGCCCTTCTCATCGTAGGCGTCTTGGGAAACGCCCCAAAGATGAGGTACAGCGAGATCATGAACGAACTTAGGGGAATCTCCCCAAAGACGCTAGCTGACACGCTTAAGCAACTCTCTTCGTCTGGGATCATTAACCGCCGTGCAGTCAACGAGATACCTCCTCGAGTCGAGTACTCATTGACAGAGGACGGAGATAAACTCAGGGATGCGATAATACCTGTCATCAGGTGGACTATTGACAGGTCCAGCCACAAGGACTGCATCATACTGCAATCTGTTCTCAGAAAGGAGAAGCCCGTGTCAACTCGGAAAGACCGTGGGGTAGCTTCACATGTACTGCCCGACGGGTCGGGAACCCACTAGGGCCCTCCTGATGATAAGGATGGTACGTAGTGGTGTAAGCCGTTGCCGGAATCATTGACGGTAGTTCGACGAAGAAGATAGACATATTCACCAGCTGTATTGGCGAGCAAACCAAGATTCCCTCAACCCAGGAAGCGCATGTAACAAGCTCCCCACTCTTCCCATCCAGTAAAGAAACAAGTCGATTGACGCTGCAAGGATGATTCATTCTACGTAAATGATTCCGTTGATGTGGAAATAGGTTGCAAATTGGAAACTTGCTATGGTACCCGATATTCTCACCATAGACCCGCGCACCGAGGACGCCACCCTGGATCGCCAACAAAGGAATCGTTATAGAGTTAACCATGACCTATATCGGACCGCGGGGAGCTCCACCTTTGGAAAGGTGGTCCTCCAGTTTCTCCATTAAGCGCGACAATATTCCGTGAACTCGCTCGTTCGTTTCGGTTTGATAGAATATCTTTGTTTCGTCGAAAAAATTGCTGAAGCGGTTCCTCGGCCAAGTAACGGGGCCGACATACTCCAATCGATGGAAAACAACCTAAACACCTTCGGAGGTGCTAAGATGCACACCCAAGAGCTCAGGAAAGACTTCAGCGCGGGCTGGGAAAAGCTGAAAAACAAAGGAGAAATCACCGCATAATTCAACGACTGCGAATATAGGTGGATAACTCAAAAACCGTGGAAAACCTAGACCAAGTCTACTCAGCCTTCAAAGGCTGACCACCCGCAAAATACTCAAAAGTGTAAAAACTCCCCTCCTTAGGACCATACGCCCTATACCAAACCAAGTTTTATCGTTGGTATCGCATTCTTGTCGCACCGCGTTTGTAGTTGCAAATGGATGTTTGCCAAATGCGCGTCACCCTTGCCTTCGTTTCCCCGCTGAGTTTCCGGGTCGGCGTTCGTAGTGTCGTTGTCGCGAGTGTTTCCACTTCGTCTGTATCCTATATACTCGGCTTCCGCCAGACGTCCTCCGCCCGCGTTCCCTTCCCCACATTTGTGGCGGGCCGGTTTTTGCGACTGCGGACGACACTTTCCCAATTGCCCCGCGGGCCATCGCCCGGCCCCCCCCGCCCAGAAGAGGATCCGGTTACCCGCAACCTGTCCAGCGGAGGCAGGGGGTGGCACGGTGCAGCTGGCCTATCCTCCAAGTCCGGGTTCGCGCTGAGAGCGAGGTAGCGCAATTCTCTTAACAAAACTCTAGGCCATGGGCCATATGCAATTTGTTCGCTGTTCCAAATCCTTCAAGTTTGGTTGCGGGGAAGGGATAGGGGGTTTGTTTCAACGAGCGGGTTACCGGCCTCTCTCGTTCCATTGAGAAATGCTGGGTGACACTGGGAGACTCAAACAACGCGCTACTCCTTGCCAGAGAGGTCAAGGCCAACTGCTCCGACATTCTTCCTTCTTTCGGTAGGACCTTAAAGATCCTCTGCGTGTACATGAAGTTCAATTACTGAAGACACATCGACGAGCGGCGCACGGCCCAGACACGAGTCCCAACTCCTGTACCAAATTCTACTGCAGTCTGACGGGCCATGCGGAAATTCCCCGGTTCACCGTCCGAAGATAGTGGACTACGGACTTGCAATCGCGGTTGTGACAGGGAAGCCGGCAAACGACTTCAGGGGCCCCGAACTATCGAGTCGAAGCGCCGCCGTACTGCTCTCCCTGTCGATTGAGTCCCGAAACACCGAACCGGAGACAATACCAAACTTTTTTGAAGCTAAGAAGTTTACTACCTTGCGGGCTGCAGGGTCTCCAGGCCCGGTTGGACCTTGAGGATTTGACCTCCTCTCGCGACGCCTGAGATAGAAAAGCAAAATGAACAGCACTATAATTAGGACTGCAAAAATAACGTAACCAGGTAACGGATTTACACCGCCGTCTACTTGGGCGGTCATTTAGACTCCACTGCAGTGCCTGGGGGACGGCCTGAGTCCCATAATATTGACTGTCTTCGGCCAAACCGTTTGCGGGAAGGACCGTAAAATATCGAAACGTTGGTGATGAATCTCAAGGCTGTGCGCCAAGAATATTTGTCAGAGCCCTTGACAGACAGCCACTCTTCTTGCCGCATCTAGTAGTCGTTCAGCACTCTCACTTTATCTGTCACTTTGGCAGTGGGTCCGGCCATAAGACTGGCTCATTTTGGTTGTACCGGATCGAGACATGCATCCGTAATTCATGTTTGAGTTTTCGGCTGTTACCACATATGAAGGTGGCGACACCATACTAACAGTAACGGAGAACAGCATGAGCGCAAGAATCGGATAGAAGAATAGCCCCTTGCCATTCATGCTGGCTCGCCCCCGCCAAGAGCCGCAGCGGGAAGATAAAGCCCCTGGACGTCGAATATCCACTGAAGCTGAGACTCCGGGTGCACCGCGGTCGCCGGCAGGGTTGTCGCGCTCGATACTGCGGCGGAGTAAGTCGAGCCAGATACCGGGAACCACGGAAACTGCAGCGTATCGTTGTGAAGTGTCATAAGTCCGTCGTATCCATAGCTCCTGGCTGCGGCCGACTGGTTGAAGCTTGACGGATATCCAACCACTTCGACCGAGACATTCGCCACGAGGGCAATATCCAGGACGGTGCCTGACGCAAGGGTAACCGAGTCCAATTCCGAAGCTAGATTCATCCTCATGCCGCATACGTAGCCTGTCTGGCTGGATGAGCCTGAACCTCCCGCTGTTCCGGCCATGACTCCCCACGAGTAGCGGCTGAGAGCTCCGTCTATGTAGACGCCACAGGAAAATCTTCCTGGCGAAAGACCGGTATAGGTAAGCGGTATGTCAATCGCTGTCACGTTCATTTGACGCGTAATTTTCACGGTCGTCCATATCATCATATCAGCAGGAAGAGTGTAATTCGTGGCGTTGGGAGAGACCACTGGACCTCCAATAACGAACGCAGGGGCGACCGCGCCGGCAGCGGGCAAGACCTGATCCGGTCTAGCTACGTACACCGTAAACGACACCACCACGATTGCTGCAAGAACAAGAAGTACGACGTATTTGGAATTCCTCCTTCTCGCACTTCTGGCCCCTGTTCGGACGCCTTCCGGCACCGCAGACAACCGATTATAAAAGTGCACGTTTGTATTTAGGTATTTTGAAGCTAACCTAGGGCGTCTGCAGCCATGCCTTGCTGCAGGAATTGTAAGAAGCATAAGAGACCGGTTCGGCCGTCTAGGAGCGCCGCTTGTAATGGGGGGCTTAAGGTTCGACGGCGGGTTCCCGGGCTCGATTTCCCGTTCTGCTTGACTGCCATCAGCTCAACTGTATCCTTCGCGTGGCTACTCAGAAACCGGAAGGGGAAGAGGCTTTCTGGAAACGGTGGACTCCCGCTCTGCCTGATTGTCGTCGTTATCCTGACTCCAATTATCGGACATCTCCTGCCGCTGAATTTTTCAGGGTGAGTCGACAGCAACAGTGTCAAGACTAGCGGAGCGCCATGAGGTGCATTCCTCCTATCTTCACCACTTCTTTTCTTGTACTGCGCGAAGCAACCAATAGAGGGGAGGAAAAGGGGAAAGTTCCTCGCGGGAACCGTTCTGCCCGCGGTGGTAGCCTCCTCCGTTTCTGACGTTCCCAGTATCAGCTGCTGAGCAACGAAAACATCCGCGCTTTAGATGCCTCTGACGGGTCGTTCTTTACCCCCATCCTCTCCTTTCTGGTCGCTTTGCTGGCCGTTGCTCGCGGAGCAGAACCAAACAAAACATATGGTTGATCATAATATGAACAACTCTGCACGTAGTTCGCTACGTACTAATCGGCTACTAGATGGTCCGAGACGGATTCCTTTTTCGATTTGCCCATCAAGGCGAACAGAGCAGGCTGTGCAATTTGTGGATCGGTGACTTTAGATACCTTGCTGAGCATAGTGGGCCACCCTCGCTCCCTATAAGAAAGCACTATTCCCCACTCTGTAATCAGTGTTAATCCAATAGTGATGGCCGCGAAACCATACAGTCCGGGCAGGTATGCCGCACGGTAATCTGCAGCTAAGCTCCTGTACAATTTACTTCGGAACCCTCCTCACTAATGGTGGCGAGAAGAGCAACCAGCAACAATTAAGCGCGATGTGATACATGTGATAGCTCGCCACGTCCCAAGCTACATGGAATGAACAAAGTCGACTGCCGATACGATCATAAGCTTGGACCATATGGCGAGCGCCAAGCCTATCCAACCTGAGTTTGCTGTGCTTGGTTACCACTGGGGGAAAGTGATCCCAAGCGAAATAAACAGCAATGAGCGGAAATAAAGTATTGCGATTGTCGTCTGCGCCAACAGATTCCTCGCCCTGAAAAGTGGTGCAGCAGAGCCTAGCTTTCGTCGTGCAGCTGAAGCACGTGGGTACTCCCGCTCGCAAATCCAAAAGGCTATGCATACAGCACCGGCTGTATGACCAGAAGGATGATTGTCGCAAAGGCAAGGATAAGGACTTGTATATGCACCTTACGGTGGACACGATTAACCAAAGAAAAACCGATGGCGAAACTTTTAACGAAGAGTTACATCAGTGGTTGGACAAAACACGTTATAGCTGAATCGACTTAGGAATGGAAGGAAGATACTTGCAGGGAGGACCCGTGCCATCGTTCATTTCACACTCGGGACCGAAGTGGATACTGTTAGAAAATATTTGGATGACTTCGACCGCACAGAAATTTAATACATACCCCCCGTACGCGCTTCCTATTGCACAATGGTGGCTGGTCGCAGGAACCCCGGAAAACTGGGAAGTTGCACTGAATAACGGCAATATATGGAGACTAAGGGAAACTGAGGCGTCTACTAAAAAGTGGAACAAACTGGCGGCTGGCGACCGACTCCTCCTCTATTCAAAAAA
>JAJYZJ010000080.1 GCA_021800035.1 archaeon | reverse complement strand
ACTGGAGGCTTCAAGACTGCATTCACGGTGCCTGCGCAGTTCGCCTACAGCGCCGAGGTCATCGCGAACGATAGCGCGGGCAACCAGGCGATCGCCCCGCTGATACTCGAGCCCTATATCCAGCTCAGCACGACCAGCGTGCAGCCCGGGAATTCCGTGGGAATAACGGGCGTGACATTCAGCTATGCCAGCCCTCAAGGTGTGAACATCTACCTGAATGGAACGTATCTAACCACGTTCGATGCGAACGGTTACGGCGACTTTTCAGGTACATTCACGGTTCCGGGCACCACGCCAGCTGGAAACTATGTCGTGACCGCGATTGACAGCTTGGGCTACAACGCAAGCGCCCCGCTGACCGTAAAGGTCTCTGCTCTCATAGCAGCCGCAGAGTCGAGCTCCTACTACTTCATGTCAATAACGCCCGGAAAGCCTGGAAGCCAGGAGTTCTTCACAAACTCGAGCGGAGGAACGGTCCAGGAGATTGAAGTCTACCTCTCGGGCACGGCCACCGTACAGGTCGGGATAGGCAGCTCTCCCTTCTCCTCAAACCTGTTCAGCGGCTCCGTGAGCGTTAACGGGGCGGGGTGGTACGTGATAACTCTCCCCACGCCGCTCACTTTGCAGGCGTCGTCCAGCTACTACCTTACGGTCTCGGTCTCCTCAGGTTCCGTTAGCTGGGCGTACTCTGCCACCTACCAGACGAGCTACAGCCTTAACGACGGCGCGAGATACTACTACAACAATATCGGGAGAGTGTATACCACACTGAGCACCTGGCTCTTCCAGATAAGAGGTTGAACCGGCTGCGAGAAAGGGGCATTAGCTTTCCCCCCTTCTCTTCCCTCCTCTTTTTTCCCAGCTCGGGAGTTCTGCAGTATATTTATTATCGAACAAGAGCGTCGCGCGACAAGCGCTCGGGCCAGACGGACCTTGGGTGCTCGCTTGTGCCGCCCTGCTCTTCGCTAGCCCCTATTACGCACCGCATAGTGAGCAACTGTGAGCGTACGCGGTGGGCGGTTCGTAGCGAAGAACGGCGTCCGCCCTGACCGTTCTTTACGCTGACGCGCCCCTTTGACGAGGCTCCTTTAACGGCTCATGAACAGGGTTCACCAGCACCTGTCAGGTGATCGCGCCCGAGCGCCGTATGGAAGGGCACCCCTTCGATGTCTGAAGCACGGTGCCTGTAAACGGGCAGTTCGCGCTCGCGCTCGGTGCTGGCGAAGAGACGACTTGCTCCGCGCTCGGGTTTCTTGAGAGGCGCGGCGCACCGCGTCGCACCTGCCCGTGTGCATGGCTTGCCAGTATGCAGTCGTCAGCTTTGGGCCGGCCTGGGCATGAGCACACGCTCATACGTCGCGCGCCAGCTGTATCGCCCACCGAAGCACCGGCTTCAGTCGAGTCAGCGGACTCTGGCTATCCCACCATTACGAAGGTATAGATTGAAAGAGAATAGGTGGCACCCGTTTGCACGAGCGACCTTCCGTAGATTGTAACAGTAAGGAAGCTCTCCAGTTTGAAGTCTTTTGGAACCTGAATGATCAGTACCGCTGATTGAGTGGTTTTCGAGGTGGAGAAATAGGGGAAGTCCCCATTGGAATCGGTTACGATGGAACCTCCCGTGGTGTACAGTTTTACCCCCGAGCTCGTGGCTTCCTGCAGGGGAACTATCGAACCGTTAGAGAGAAGCAGAGAGACGTTCACAGGGAGGCCGTTCAGATTGAGTACCGGGCCACCATGCGCCGCAGACAGATTGAATGTAACGGGCAAACCGGAGAAGTAGATCTCCATAGTCCCGCCTGGCCCGGCGAGCAATGAAGAAGGGTCGGGTGTCGGGAGAACACCAAAAGAGCCAGCGTCGACCGAAGTGCCGGATACTGAGTCCGTGACCACTAGCTCGTAGCTACCCGGGGAGTAGTCGAAGGACGATGGCGTATCAGGCACATAGAATCGTATACTGAAGCCCCCGTTGGCGTCTGACGTTGTCGCAACCGAGTAAGAAATCGGCTGTCCGCCATGCACTAGGGCCACATCAATCGTGGAATCCGCGCTGAACCCATACCCATAGGCCCGTATTTCGCTCCCAACGTATCCGCTGGCTGGCGTAAAGCCCACCTGTGGAGATGCGCTGTTCGGCAGAGAAGCCCCAAAATTCCCCGAAGTGACCACTCTCCCCCCGATATCCATTTCAAGGTAGTAGCTGTAACCGGGATTCAGAGCGGAGCTTATTGTTACTGAGATAGGAGAGAGTTTTCCGGCGCTCGGGCCGCTCGCGCTAACAAATGCCGCAGAATTGAGCGCGCCGCTCACTTCCGACCCCCCGGACCATACGCTTATCGAATCTTGAGAAAGCTCTCCGGGAGGTAGACCTGTGCCCGAAATCTCTGCCTGCTGATACGCCTGGCCCGCCGGCACAGAAAAGCCTCCACCCGCTGGGCTCACGCTGATGTTCGGGAGAACGTCAAAAAACGACACGTACTCTTTCGAGGGGCTTCCGACTTCCACTATCACCGCGTTCTCACCCATGGTGGAATTGGCTGGCACGTTGAACCCAGTTGCAGCGAATCCCAAAGAATCGGTTGACGCGCTTGCGACTGGGACCGCGGCCGGAGAATTCCAGAGCACGTTTACGGAGGAAACGGGCTGAGAGTTCTCAAGATACACCCGCACGAGGGAGCCCGTGGGACCGCTTGAGGGCTGCAGCAAAACATTGGAGCTCGACTGCGAAACCAAAAGCGAAGCGAGAACGCAGTCCCCAAAATCGTCGCTCAGCTTGATATAGTATGTGCCAGCTTTCAGGTTGGATGGAATTCGTACGACTGTTTGGTAACCCTGGGTAGCTCTGTTCACAGCGAGCTTGAGAGGTATGTCTCCCGGGGTTATGTTCGGGACGCTGTTGGAACTGAGGAACACGGCGTACCACTGACCGCTCATGTAGCCGAGATGGAGGTCCACGACCACGTAGGACCCCTGGGTGGCCGCTTCGGGGTTGACCGAAATCGAGGCGCCTGTAATAAACCCGGAGGCGAGGACTACGGTCGCGGAGACGGTAATTATGGTAAGGAGAAGCGCAAGCAGGATGTGTTTTTGCGGATTCATGCGTTAAATCAAGCCTGAGGATATAATTAAACAGTATCTCTGGCTGTGGTACCCCCAGGCGAAAGAGGTTGAGCCACCCAGCAGCACGCCCGGGCTTCTGTTCCCGCCATGCCCCATGCGCCTGAGCGCGGGTTAACTCGGTCAGGCACGGAAGCTGAGCCCAATAGTCGGATAGTCGGATAGTCGGATAGTCGGTTTGCTAACCGTAGCAGCCGCCAATCTCAGAATGTCGTGCAGTGCTATGAAACTCTCCTGTTCGCGGCGCAGGCAGCCTCGGTCCGAGCTGGTTCAGGCTTGTGAGGCGCACGCCAAATGTAGAGGTGTCCATCCTTTATGGACTGCCAAGAGGCCAACGCACCCGCGGGGAATGGGTCTCCGCAGAGGCCGAGCCCACGAAGGGCGATGGCCAGCGCGGCCAGCCTGTCCCTGTCGTAATCCTGACCGCAGTTTGTGCATCTGGATATCTTCGAGGCAGGGTGCTTTAATTTTCCGCTGCATACTGGACACTCCGAAAAGGTCCATCCTGGATTCAGGTGTAAAGTCTTTCTTTCCGATTTGTATTCAACCATTTTCTGGAATCCGCTGTATCGCCACCTGTTCAGATACGTCCTTAATCTCTTTCCTTTTTTATCGCCACCCATCCTTATTCCTTTTAGATTCTCCAGCGCAAATGATGCGCCGGGGCAATCGCCTACCAGTTTTGTTGATGCCTTGTGCACCACATCCTTTATTCCATCTCTCTGCCCTCCCCTGTCCTACTTCAGTTTCCTTTTGCGTTTGGAGGGATTGCTTGTGCTCTTCAGCAGTCTCTGCCTCCTGCGTGAGAGGTCGTTCAGTATCTTTACAACCGTGTTCACATGCGGAGTTTCCACACGTGCAGGCTGTTTTCTGGCAGGTTCAATGGCTGTAAGATGTATAGCGCTGAAGTTCAGACCGGCACCGACAATCCTGTCTCCGAGGAGTTTTCAACCGGAACGGAGAAGGATTTGGCGACGATACTACCGGTTATGAGCGCCTCCGAGATTCTGCGTCTTGAATTATCTGCCCATTTCTTATTCCCGGTGTTTACCGGTATCAATTAGTACCTGCCCGGCCTGATGGTTGTCCTGACCCTGATTTTTTTGCCCGCGATCTTCACAAGTTCAGCGTCAAGCTTCATGGATAATTTTGAAACCTCAGGGTGTTTCTTTCTCCTGCGGTTCTTCCGGAAAGGTCTCAGAATGGCGGTGGGTGGCCTGCATGCCGGGTCAATATGATGCCTCGCATCGCCACACGTCGAGTCAAACCATGGCCTCATCTCCCTTCGGAGGTCAATTGGAGACGCAATCCCGCCATCCCTTCTCCTCATCCATTCCGCCGTCACAACGGCTCTGCGAATCGTATCACACATACCATTACAGATACGTGATTATCCGTTCAGACGGCTCGTAGCGCCACCAGAGTGTAGGCTTCGAACCGGACGACCTCCACGCATGGGTCATGACTTCACCGCTTCAGGCATGGTTTCATCCCATGTGGTCTCAAATCGTGTAGCTTTGCCGAAAAACAGGTTATTATGGGTATCAGCTCCTTCGTGAACTCCTCTCTGGCTGACAATATTTCCTCGCCGTCGACTCCCGCAATATGCTTGCTATGGATTCTGCATATCGCTTCTGCAAGTTCGAAGTCAAGTCTTGCAGGGCCATCCTTTCAGTGTGTATTATGTATACCGCGGATGCCTTATCCAGCTCTATCGGATGAGACCAGATCGGATCAGACCGGGTCAGCTCAAGAAGATCCACGAATCCTTTTCTCGTGGGCTTCATTCCGCTACGAATATCGGCAAACACAATTGGGCGGGGTGTTACCTGCCTCAATCTTTCCATTTGGCTTTGTTTGAAGCTCGTCCTTCTGTCCAATGGATGAAACTATTGCGTACATACATTTTTCCTACCCGTTTCTGACGCCGAGCAACCTGTTGATTTCGCTTTCAGATATCCTGCGAAAATTGTTCTGCATTTCCAGCCATCTGATCCTGCCCTGCCTATCCCACGTTTGCAATTCGGTGGTTGAATCTGCGATATCGTGCACACAACCAGTAGCGTGTAAAGTTTCTCTGTAATCTATCATAATGCCCAAATAGTTATGCTTAGCTTATTCCTTTCATTGATATACCCGCGTCGCAAGCAGTAGTAGCAGCTTCAAGAGCAATGCATCTGAGCTGAGCGGTTGACCGCTATAGAACGGGGCCGGGTGGGCATCGTGCAATAAGAAACTCGCGGGAAGGCCTTGCTCGGGGTTTGCCGCCGCGATTTGGGTGCCTCGCCCGTGGGTACTAGGTTTGGGTTTTCTGGCTTCAATCTGAGGCACCGCCAAAACGAGCGAGATGGATTCTGGAGAAGGAGGGCCTGCTTGCATACGCTCGTGACTGGAGCACCCCAAAGCTGTGCGCGGTGCAGGGCCGGGCTGGGGGATTCTGGGGCCGGACTGGCTCAGAAGCAATGAGGAGTAGGCTTGGAAATATCCATGCTAACCCAAGCCATCCGGCCCCCTTAAAGCCCCAGGACGATTTCAATCCAACCCTAAATCAGGGTGCAAAATATGACTAAAGTACAAAATGAACTAAGGTACGCAATCTATAGTGCAGTCCTAGTGGCTCTAGTGCTTTCGATGGCGGTTCCGGTTGGAGTTGTTCTGGTCCAGGCCAAGGCCAATTCCGGGGCCGCGGCCACAATCATCCCGGATCTTCTGGGAGCCGGAAACTCCACGCTAATCACCACCAGCCCGAACGCCTTTACGGGCGCATCGGTAGCTGTGTATCTCAGCACCAATGGCTATGCTTCGATTACCGGAGACACACTGATCGCTTCGAATGTCCCGCTTACCAACGGCGCGCTGAAACACATGAACGTCACAATCCCTGCTAATACCGCACCGGGAAACTATTACATCAAGCTCACTGACGACAATGGAGCTACTGTTGTGGTTGCGAGCCCTGAGCTCACAGTTCTCGCTCCGCCCTACGCCCCGGCCTGCCAGGCGTTCGACTATAATACGTCCTCGCCGCCAGGCACGCTTATGACTTCGGGCTACCCGGGTGACGAGATACAGGTGTGCGCAACCGGACTGAACCCCAAGACCCCCGCTCACATCGACTTTATCGGTGCGAACGGAGCCATCCTTGAGAGCGTGGTCACCCCACAAACGAACAGTCAAGGAGCGCTGAGCTATCTCTCTTCCAGTTTCAAGGTTCCCTACGCGCCAGCAGGCTCTTACATAGTCGAAGTGATCACGAATACCTCAGACACACCAAGCAACAACGGAGCAACCGCGCCGTTCACAATCCTGCCGGCGCTCTTCCCTGACCTCGCCCAGTACGCGCCGGGCTTTGATGGAACTGGCTTTCCGACGCACTACAACGCCTACAGCATCCGGGCGAACCAGGCTGGAGAAGTTCTGAAGTTCTATGGCTACGGCCTTCCGGACGGCACCGTGGCAAGCCATGACGTAGCGATATTC
>JAJYZJ010000079.1 GCA_021800035.1 archaeon | reverse complement strand
TCAACAACCTAAACTTCCGATCACGAAGGAGAAAAGCGAACTCCATAAATGCACGAAAAATCGCATAGCATTCCTTTTCGATTGTACTCCAACGACACTCCCCTTCACTGAGCGAGTGGGACATGAACCGTATGGGGCGCTTCTTGCCATTAACCCACTGCGACACTTCGGCTCCAATGCCATAATCAGACGCATCGGTGGCGAGATCAACAGGATCTTCATCGTTCAGGAAGAACAGAGTAGCACATGCTTCAATGGCACGTTTAATTGCCTGAAACGCCTCCTTTTCATGCTCACTCCACTGAACAGAAGTCTGTTTAGCCTTTCTCTTAGATTGACCAGCACTAGTACGTTTTATGCACTTGTGCAAGGGACTCAACAACTCCGAGCATCGAGGAATGTGCTCTGAAAAGTAGTTACATAATCCCACAAAAGATCTCAACTCTTTGACTGTGGAAGGCAGTTCAAAGTTAAGAACCTTACGCACCTTCTCCTCAGACATACTTAGGCCCTGGGAGTTGATGACATGGCCAACGAACTCGAGTTCAGGAACTCCCAGTTCGCATTTATCGGGGTGCACCTTTATATTGCAAGCTCGAAGCCTCTCGAAAACCGCGCGAAGATTACGGAGGAACTCCTCCTCATCCCCTCCCCAGGTAATCACATCATCCATGAACAACTCACACAAGCGATGAAGGACACTACCCAAGACCGTCGTAGCCATCTGGCCATGAAAATAAGACGGCGCGGAACAGAGTCCGAACATTACCCGAACCGGCACAAAGACTCCCTCCGAAGTCACGAAAGCAGCTAACTCAGCTGTCTCAGGATCAAGCTCTGCCTGATGATAGCCACTAACAAAGTCCATCTTCCCAGCATACTTAAAGCGCTTCTCGCCTAGCCGCTGAAGTAAACTCGGAATATGAGGAATGGGGTACCCCGCATTGACAACAGTCAACGAGTTGAGCACCCTATAGTCAATACACATCCGCCACTTATCAGAATGCGGCTTAGGCGTCAAAAGAACCTGACTATAGTGTCCCACACTCTCAGCGCGACGGATAACACCCAATTCCAACAGCAACTGAACCTGCCGTTTAATTTCCGCATCTCGCAATGGAGACTGCGGGCGCGGGCCCTTGGTATGAGCCTTGACCTGCCACTCCCTCTTATTAGCATTGATACGGAAGGGCATAACCTTCGCTGGCAACTCCGTGACCACCCGACTAAAAATGTCCCGGAATTCGCGACACAGCGATCGAATACGATGATGAAACTGGCTATCCCCCATCATTCGAGGAAGATCAGCATCATCATCCACAGCAGCCGATGATTGCTGTGCTGCCGAAACGGAACTAGAAGGTAGGAAATCAGATATTCCCACGACATTTTCCGTTCCGTCCGGAGCATCCATCAACGAACCAAAGAAAAACTCCTTCGGCAACACCAAATCCTCTTTCGCATAAGCATTACTATCGTCGAGGCGGAGGCTCGCAACGAGGAACGCGGCCTCATTCGAGGTTGCATGCGTAAGCGAGGACAACTGCGCAGCGAAATGCTCAGGGTTTCGGCATCGCTCCGAAAGCAAAAACTGCCGCAATGGCAACAAGAGATCATACTCGACGATTGCCTGCAGTCCGATAATAAGATCATATTCCATATCGACTACTAAAGCTTCGTTTTCCGGGATCGTTAACGTACTACCCGCGACCCCAAAGGAAGGCAACACCACAGACAAAGTGCATGTACCTAAACACGAAGAGCAATTCGAAGTATTTTTCCCCAAGACAGGGCTACATATGTCAACAGGAGGCATACAAAGCGAGCAAACCGATGATTGTAAAGACTTATCAATTAAAGATAAAGTATGACTACCGAGCAAGAAACAGTTTCCTAAAAGTGCTCCCGTATCTAACAGAACCTTCACTCCCACCTGCTGCTGCTTCACCCCCCTATGAAACAGAAGAAACCCAGGAATAAGAAAAGAGAGTTTGGAAGAACTCTCAACACTCTGAACAGCCGCAACTGACAGAGAAATCGAGGTAGCTAACGGACATCGAAGCTCACCTGATTTACGCGGATATTTCCCCTCCTGCAACGCCCGCAAAGTGATATTCTTATCACGCGGAAGCGAGGAATAACCGTACTCTTTGAAACCTTGCCCATACTTAGAAGCATCCCAAGCAACGTTCAACTTGTTGAAATTGGGGTGATCTTTGCAAGGGCAATCTTTCTGCTTGTGCCCAACTTCCCCGCAACCACGGCAAGCGAGGCGAGCCGCCTCACGAACGCCACTCCCCCCGCCCTGCGGCTCAGCAGCAGCTGCCGCCAAACCAGCCTTCTGAGGCTTACTCGCGGGAGGTTTCGACATGACGCCATGAGACTTCTGCCCAGCACTTCCGCTGGCAGATGGCACACCAACACCCTTACCGCCGCGAGTCGCGGACTGGGCAGAAACAGCGCTGGCCGAGACACTACGCTGTTGCTCGTAATATCCGCTGAACAGGGTGTCAGCGACCAGCGGACGCAAAGAATCAGGGTCCACTCCAAACGTCTTAGTAAAGTTCTGGAGCATACTCTTATAATGCGTCAAAGAAGCATGAAAAGCATCAAAGAACTCGCTAAAGTTACGAGTCTTTGCATTCTGAAGGTTGGTCTGCGCCGTGAGGCAAATTCTCTCCCACATAGTAGGCAGAGCCACCTTACTCTTGCGCTCCTTCATACGGGAGATGACATCCTTACGGACTCGCTCCCATTCGAACACCTGGAACGTGTTCTTGCCCGCATGTTTCAGCTCGCGGTCTACCAACTGGAGACCAGTACAGAATGCATCCATATCGGCTACAAACTGACTCATTCGAGTAAACTTAACAGGACAAAACTGTTCAATCAAGGTCCAGGTACGAACGAGATAATCATCGCTCCCAAACTCGCTGTCCCCTTTGAGGACAGTGAGCAAATGACCAAACCATTCGGTGTCGGACAAAGTTTCCGACAACTCCCAGTTTGTACCCCACATCTTCTCGACTCGCTGCCAAGCAAGCTCATCAAAGAATGCTTTACGTGGGTACAAGCCACCACCCTGCCGGAAGACCGCGTAATCACTGCGCAACTGAGTGATAGTCTCCGGTGTGACCTGAGACACCACTTTATCAATTGGCAGCGGCGGCCCCTGAAACACTGTCAGGGGTTGCCCAACCGCGGGTGGTAGACTTCCCGGGATATACCCGAATGTGGGCGGAGCTAGTGCAAAGCCACCAGCCGGTCCGGAAGCCGGAACACCGGCCGTGCGAGCCTTACCAGCCCCAGACCCCCCTCCGACCGTCGCAAGCACCTGCGAGCGACTGGCCAAGCTACTCAAGTAGCACATACGCTTATAAAAGCACTTGTACTCATTGGATTGAGGACCCAAGTTTTCCAAGAAACGGCGCTCCGCTACAACCGCTGAGTACGGGTTGTAGTCAGGTTGCACCTCATCCTCGCGCGACTTCTCCACAAAGAGAATCGCATGGTCAGGGAACACGACAGGATACATGTCGCGAAACGTAGCCCACGAATAGGTACGTTTGGCATCAAAGAAGGATGCCACCCCCAGGAGTTTATCACTCCAGCAAGGATTAGAATCATCCGGCACCATGTCGAACAGGCGCGGATACTGCTCCACCAGAGCCCTCAGGAGCAAAGCAGTATCAGCTGCAGTCTCCTGAAAGTTATATGCCTTGCTGTACTCTGGATCAACAAAAGGATCCAGCTCTCGCAAGGCCTTCCCCGACTCCAGGAGTGGGGACCCATCCGAAACGAGGCGCGCCAGGATTTCCCCGAACACCTCGCTACGACGCCGAGCATTATATGCTGCGTACGGGTCTGCGGACGGCGCTGGCGGAGCGGGCATAGCCAACTGTTCCACCAAAGGAGCACGACGTCGCAGCGCCGCTAGCTCCTGAGCGCTACGGGATATCCGCGGATCGCTCACGGCAGAAGTGTCAGGAACACTACTACCAACTCCCAGCGTGGATCGCAAGAGCGAGTCTGGCGCTGGAGTAGTCAACGCTCCAGGCCTGAGGCTGCTGGACATTGCGCCCCAGCCTTCCAGCCTCAAAGCAGCGCCTATGTCCTCTGGAGGCACGGCAGGAGTGACACTAGAAGTGTCATGCGACGCTCCAATGGAGCCAACAGGATCGTCGGAGGCTGGTTCACCTCTGCTCCGAGTATTCCTACCCGGAGCTGGAGCCCCAAGCGCATCCGATCCCCGTTTCTCTCCACTGCTTGACATAGCAAGCCAGAAAAGAGAAGAAACAACCGAATTAAAGAACAGGCCCAAGGCCAAAAAACGACACAGTCAATCGCGAAGGATTGACAAACTCTCAGCTGGAGGCGGCTAAGCGTCCTCTCAACCTCTCAATAATATTATTGTGGCTAGAGAAGCGTAAAACACAATAGGCACAGTGTGACAAGGTGTTAGTTACGCTTACAGCTAGAAAATCTACGGACAACCACAACCGACAAAGCCAGTCAACTCCCTAACTCGAGCTAAGACCTACACTGAGAGAGATCCCTAACTCAAGCTAAGACCTACACTAAGAGCCTATCCAGCTACGTCTGGATACACTACCCCCTCTCCGCAAAAATTGCTCTGCAATTTTGACAGACTCCCTTCTCTTGCACAAGAATGGACAAACCAAGCGAAAATCTTCACCTGCAAATACTAATAAAACTAAACTAACCAACACCTTAAACAACCGTCACCCAGTTAAACTACATGGATATCACGACACATAGGACAATGATACTCCACATATCAATACTCACTCAAAACAAGAAGGTCAAGTATCAACAGCTACTAATAACCGATATAAACATAATCCAGCCAGTATGTGGGACTCGTGGAATGCACTTACACATCCACATCTACCCACTAAAACTCCCAAAACCTCACACAGAGTGCCAGGAAAAAATAAGGAGAAATGCCTTTCTGCATCCTGGGACGACATATTCATACCATAGCTTAATCCCCAACCACGGTACCACCCTAAGCCACTTCGCGTCTAACGCAAAGCCTTAGGTAGCAACTTAATCAAGCCAACCCGGGTCAAATATTCCCGCAGCTGAGCCGTATGCAATAGTTGCTTCCAAGCCACCCAAAGGTTGTAATCATCAGAGTACCCAGCCCATTTTACTTCGAACTCTAAAGTACTCTTATAACGAACATCCCCACGATGACCAACGATCGTCTCAATAAGAAACTCTCGCCGATCAATCCGAGCGACATCCCTAGGATCTACGCGAGCCGGATCAAACAAAAATGGTTTCAACTCCGTAACATGGCGAACCACTTGTTTATCCTCGACAGTGTCATGAAGCGTATAAGCATTGCCTTCATGAGACACTACCGGCATAGGACCATCCCAAAATGCGGACAATTTGTCTCCTGTCCGCCGACGCCCTACCAAGGGATTATCCCGAGGCAGAACCAAAACCCAAGTACCATCCGAAAACACAGTCACTTCATCAGGAGCAACGCTTTGCAAATGCCGCTCAAGCTCCACTCTCTGAAGCTCAGCAGATGCTTCCAACACCTGGAGTTGCATGTGATTGCGTTGACTAACCCAAGAAGAGAAAAACTCAACTCCTGAATCGACTCCCAGCATCGGCAGGGAAGTCTCCTCCCCTCTCCCTAGAGAACCAGCTGGACTCTCGGGAAAAATACCACGATTCAAATCAACTGCCTTACCAAAAAGCAATGCTGCGGGACTATAACCCGTAACCGTGTGTACCGATGCGTTCATAATACGCTGAACAAAGGGCAACTTGTCGACCCAATCATCCACTACCTTCGAGTGCATAACAAACGCTCTCAGGTGGCGAAGAATCTCCTTGTTGGCCCGCTCAATACGACCATTCTCCTCATGAGAGTAAGCCATTGCCAGCACATGCGACGAACCCACCGAGTGAAGAACCGCAGCGATGATATCGTTCACAAACTGTGAACCTCTATCCGACAACAACTCCCTAGGAGCACCGTAGCGACCAATTAAGTCAATCAAACACTTAGCAGCTTCCACAGCCTCCAAGGACTTCACAGCATACAGTTCCACCCAGCGGGTGAAACAATCAAGAAACGCTAAGACAAACTTGTATCCGCTCTCTGTTTCAACAACCTCGAGAGCATCCACACACCAGCGATCCATTGGTTTAAGCTCACCCCCCGTAGAAGACGGGGAGGCTGCGTTTGTCGGGCGCACATACGACAGCTTCTGACACAATGGACACTGTTGAATAAAAGCGCGAACATGAGAACGCAATCGTTCCCACGCAAAACCCGCCTCTGTGAGCATCGCAACAGTGCGATCAACTCCAAGATGGCCCACTAATTCATTGTGAAAGCCTTTGATAATATCATAAGCATGATCCGGGATCTCCTCGACGACCCGACCCTGAAGAGCGGAAACAACGAGCCTCACCTGCTCACCCGCCTCTTCAGAAACTGATTGCTGATCCTCCAAAGACTCAACAACAGTGTTGCTAACAGCGCTGGCATGCGGCTTTAGCAAACGAGGGACCAAGCGTGAAAAGCTGTCCGGTGCAATGTTCTGCGGACCCGGTACGTGCAGAACATCAAACATGTACTCTTGGATTGCCAAACGCCAACGAGTAACCTTTTCAGATGTCGCTTTACTACCAGTAGGGTTAGCCAAGAAAGTAAGATTGCGATGATCAGTCAACAACCTAAACTTCCGATCACGAAGGAGAAAAGCGAACTCCATAAATGCACGAAAAATCGCATAGCATTCCTTTTCGATTGTACTCCAACGACACTCCCCTTCACTGAGCGAGTGGGACATGAAGCGTATGGGGCGCTTCTTGCCATT
>JAJYZJ010000078.1 GCA_021800035.1 archaeon | reverse complement strand
ATAGCTGCCGGTGTCGAAGAAATAACAAGCGACTACCCAGATATTGCAGTACGAGTGGTACGAGAATTCAAACTGCAGCGACATTAATTATGCGATTTTAGCCCAACGCTACAGGACTTGAAATATGCCGATAGTCAGGAAGGTCTCGTGCGGACTATCGGCTACAGAGGACCACTGTTGTTTTCTTAAATAGGTGAATGCAGCTCTTGGCTAGGCAGAAAAAATAAATTGAGCAAGTTGGATGAGCTGGAACTCAAGATCATAAAGCAGTGCGCTCCCATACATTCTACTTGGAACTCTCTCAGTAAATCTTGGACCTTTCCAGTGATTCACGCTCTCGGCCTTCGCGAACCAGCGAGATTTAATGAACTGAAGCGCCGAATACCCAGAGTGAGTTCTACAAGCCTGTCCGAGAGGCTATTCGCGCTTGAGGCCCAAAATATCGTAAAGAGAATCGTATACCCGGAGAGCCCACCAAGAGTTGAATATTCTTTAACAAAGAAAGGAAAGGAGCTTCACGGTTTGCTATGTAAATTTGCAGAATGGGCGAAGAAATGGGAAAGAGATGCAGAAAAGGAACTCGCAAAGCAATAGTTTGTTTGTGATCGTGGAGCGTCTTAAGACTTCGACTAGCTACCTAGCAGAAGCGCTTTCATAGGGCCTTCCTCAAGATTGATTGAGGTAGTATACCTAGTATCAATTCTTACGAATGTGATGCGAACTGTCTCACCTACTTTGAATCTTGAAAGAGCACCAATCAGGCTTTTCATATCCTTAACGTTGTCTTCCTTGAGTGCTACGATAACGTCTCCCGGTCTGAGGCCCGCTCTGCTTGCTGGACTATAGGATGAAACTTCGTATACTAGGATTCCTGAGTCTACAGATAAGTCGTATCTTCGGGCGATAGCGGCATTGAGCGATATTCCGGTAATTCCGAGCCATGGCCTGACAACTCTGCCACGCTCGATTATCTGGCTTGTGACCGCTTTTACAGTATCCGATGGTATGGCGAAACCAACTCCCTGAGCATGAGGTATAACCGCAGTATTCATTCCAATGACTTCCCCATTTAGGTTCGCGAGCGGCCCGCCGCTATTACCAGGATTGATGGCCGCGTCGGTTTGAATTAATCCCTCCAGAACAAAATCCGATCCGGGGAGTGGCCTACCGAGGGCACTGATTACTCCCATGGATACCGTGGGCGCGCCAGGTAGACCCAGCGCGTTCCCGATGGCGAGAGCAATTTGTCCGACTTTCAAATTGTCAGAAGGAGCAAGCTTGGCTGCTGGAAAATCATCTGCCTCGACCTTGACCACAGCTATGTCCGTAGCAGCATCAGAACCTACAACGAGGCCCTCGAATCTCCTTCCGTCTTTGAGACATACTTCGACTTTTATAGCTCCATCTACTACATGGTTGTTAGTGACGATTTCACCAGTTTTTCCGATTATAATTCCTGTTCCTTGGCGGTCGGGAGGAGCGAAGCCGAGATAGTTCGAGCGTCCCCTCAATGGTATGCTAACTACTACTACACTCTCACTCAGGCGTTCAACCGACTGGACTACCTGCTCTTCCAACTGGGCGAGATTCATGAACGACATCTCTCCTAGATTCGGTAATCGGCCTTTCTTCCAGATATTATACTTGCTAGACTAATATCATCTATCTTTACGAATTCGACTGTTGCACTCGGTTCGAGGTCTAACTGGTGCCAATAGCTTTCGAGGATGAAATAGTCTGTAGAGAACACTATTCTATTGTTATAAGACAGGTTGCCTAACTTTATGACGCCCCAATCCTTGCGACCAGAAAGAGGGAAACCGCAAGCATCGAGCCGGTAGCACAATGGCATCTTATGCGGCACCGCTCCTTCCAAGTTGGGGAAGGATTTGTCCCAGTAGCCAGTGCCTTGGGAATCCCTCCCTTGTAGCAAAGTTTACCTTCTCGGTTTCTTTATGCATAGTCCGGTTCAGCCAAATGTTAATTGCAGGTCGCATATATATACCTAGTAGTAAACTAGAACCAAGTTGGTTGTGTTCACCTGACTATGTCAGGTGTTGACAACTACAAGGTGATACCTCTTGATAATGTAGTCCTACATTGCACGCCCTACCTTAGGATGTTATACAAAAAGTAATCGAAGCGGGGTAGCCGCCTTTTAATTGGTCAATGAGTTTCTTGCAAACTCGAGGTAGGACGGAACCTCCTCGACCAGATTGTAAAAAAGCTCATAGAAAAAGGCCTCAGCGGTGTAGCGCTCTGCTATCGCCGATTTCACGCTGCGTGCAGTCCGTGGGTTCGTTCTTAAACTGAACGGCGGCCGCTCGATATGCATTTGGAAACAAAGGCGGTTGGGGGGAATCATGCTCAGATTTGGATGAACTAAGCTGCGATGGACAAGGGGCGATCTCGCTTGTACTGCTTTGAGGGCGCGCAGATTTAGAGCGTCCGATCCTTGCCACCAGTCGATGGTTAGACTCTCATTATACCACGCCAGTCGTCTATATCTGCATGGCGGACCTTGCCTAGACTGGCTCAACTCGAAGCCCTCTTCAGGCTGTTGTCATAGTGCAGAATCTGTCGAGCGGTCACAGGTTGACATCTAGGCTCATCACGCTTCCCTTTGCAACGTCAAAGTACCGCCGTCTGGCCACTGCGTTCTGTAGGGGCTGCTTGTACGACTCGTCTCGGAGGTTTTGGATTTGCAAACCCGAAGGGCTCTACGATACCCTGTTTCCTAAGGACTTAGACCCAGTACTAGGAATGGGGCTGCAGGGATTTGAACCCTGGTTACAAGCGCCCAAGGCTTGCAGCCTACCATGCTAGCAGACAGCCCCGTGAGCTTATGTGTTAACCCTGAATTAAATACTTGGGAAGAGGACGAATAGTAATTCGAACTGCTAGAATTCCAACGTTTCCCCTATGGAGGGCGCATGAACCTTCAAGCCCGTGGATTGAGCCATTTCGGCCGCAAATCTTGTGAGCGAATTAGCCTCGCCATGGACGAGGCAGAACGACGGAGACCCCTTAAACGATTTTATGTAACCCTCTAGTTCACTTTTTCCTGCGTGAGACGAAAAGTCGAACTTGTGGATCTTCGCTTCTACTTTCCTCTTCTGTCCCTTGAAGTACAGTTCACCTGTTTCCAGCATCATTCGGCCGGGTGTGTTTTCCGCTTGATAACTTACCACAAAGACTCCATTTTTCTTTGAAAAAGCCAGCCGCTCTATGTAGAACGCCGCGGCACCTCCTCGAAGCATTCCGGCTGGTGATACCACCACTCCCGGCGAGCTTACAGCCTGTTTGCGCTCGCGCCATCCGTTTACCCAAGTTACCGAGCCCATGGCTTTCTCGAACTCGTGGCCATCTCTCAAATAGGAAGGATGACTCATGATGATTTCCGCGGCCTCACGGGCCATTCCATCAAGGTATACTTGATGATTGAAGCCTCTTCCTCGAAGCACGCTTACGATTTCGTGGGATCTGCCCACTGAAAACGCTGGAACAAGCGCGACTCCGCCGGACTCCACTATCTCCCGGCACGACGAGACGAGCTCCTCCTCCATCTCTGACCTAGGTGGGTGGTCCTTATCAGAGTACGTGCCTTCCATTATAACGACGTCTGCCTCCTTGTCCGAAGTATCGGCGCCCCGCACGAGTCTGGTCTCGCCAATATTCAGGTCCCCAGTGAACGAGATTTTTTTCGAGTCAAGCTGGAGGGAGGTAATCATACTTCCAGGTATATGTCCCGCATCACGCACGCACAGTTCGAACTTATCGCGGGTTATACTCTCTCCGTATTCAATGAGTTCGGTTTTTCTGGTCATAGATTCAACATCTAGCGCTTCGTAGGGGAGATGTTCCCCCGAAATATGCAAGAAGTCCTTGAGCAGTAAACGCGAAAGATCGAGAGTCGGGGGCGTCATGAACACTTCCGGTCCTCCACTTACGTAGAGATATGGAAGTGCGCCAGAGTGGTCAAGATGTGCATGCGAAAGTATCACTGCATTTATGTCCGAAGGTCGAACATGTTCCGGAAACTTCGGCTCCGTGCTCGACACTATGCTTCCATAATCCAAGAGTAAGTTTACGTCGGGACCTTGCGCAAGTATCCCTTGCTTGCCAACTTCTTGGGCTCCGCCCAAAAACTTTAGTTTGATACCCATTCCTTATTTTACACTTTCCGGCGTTTTTCTATTCCTGCTTCTTTCCAGGTTTCTTCTTGGGAGCTTCCTTCTTTTCTCCCCTTCTAAAGATTTCTTCAAGTAACGTTGTCTTCTGCCTTCCGCCCATTTTTTGCACTTTTCCTGCACCTATTTCTGCGCGGACGACTATAAGCGTTGGTTCACAGCTATAGCCCTGGTCTTGTATTGCTTGGCACATTTGGAGTTGGTTCTTGGTCAATTTTTCCCCCTGATACTAGGCAAAGAGGAGCTAGAAGCATTTCCTAACGGCATCTTTGCGGATGGGAGGGCTCTCGCCAAAACTCCATTTAAGGCGGAGTTCGGGCGCTCCAGACGATTTCCTCGAGCTCAAGGAAGGCTTATCTCTCGCCCTCTGCCACACTTCCCGCTAGCATTAGACTGGTGAAAGTGTTTGGGTCATCGAAAAATGAGCGCCCCACGGCACGGCTCGCTTGGGGTTAGGCCGAGAAAGAGGGCTGCGTCAATTGTGGCTCGAGTGCGTTCTTGGGCCAGCGTTGACGAATCCAAGCCCTTGGGATTTCCCGCCTACAAAGTGGGTATGTATCATGCAATAGTTATCGACAACTATCCGACGAGCCCGACGCATGGTAGGGAAGTCTTCAGGGCGCTCACGATGTTAGAAGCGCCACCTGCAATACTTGTGGCAATCAGGTATTATGGATCCGATGGCTTGGGAGGGGAAACCTCAATAGGCGAGGTTTGGTCTCGAAATCTCCCCAAAGGTGCTGCACGACTATTGGTACCGCCAAAGCAGGCGGCCAAGGGCATCGGAGCAAGCATCAAAGACAGGGCAAGCAGGGTTTCACTTCTACTCATGACCCAGCCGGAAAAATCAGGGCTTTCAAAGAAGACACCAGAAATTGTGGAGGTACCGCTAGGAGGCAAGCTTTCAGAACAGTTTGTTTTTGAGTCAAAACTCGGGAAGGAAATCGCCGCCAGCGAGGTATTCTCGCCTCCCGAAGTGATTGACGCCATTGCAGTCTCGCGAGGCAAGGGCTACGAGGGACCGGTAGCAAGATTTGGAATTAAGGTAATACAGAAAAAGAAGGCGAAGAAGACAAAGCGTGGTCCGGGATCGGATTCCCCGCTCACTCCGAGTGCGGTTATGTCCAGCGTTCCTCGCGCGGGCCAAATGGGATTCCATAACAGGGTGGACCTGAACGTGGTGATAATGGAAATCAAAGACAAGCCAGAAGGCATGGTTCCCAAGGCAGGGTTCAAGCACTACGGAGTTCCCCGTTCGTCTTTGCTGGTGGTCGAGGGGTCCGTACCCGGAGCGACCAAGCGGCTTGTTTTGCTTCGAAAGGCAGTGCGTTCGTACACCACTGTTCCTAAGGAAATCCCTGAAGTTCAGTTCGTGTCGGTGCGTTAGCTTTTGATTGATTTGGTGACTTGCGTTGTCTAGGCTCGCGCTCAAAGTGCTGAAGGTTCCGGTTTACGACAAAAATGGAGAGACTGCGAGGGAAGCAGAAGTCCCTTCGGTCTTTTCCACGTTTATACGAAGGGACCTGATTCGCCGGGCTTTCCTCTCCTCGTTTACAGCTGAGAAGCAACCGCAGGGCCGTGCGCCGCTTGCAGGTAAGAAGGTTTCAGTAAAAAGTTTCGGAACCGGTCGCGAAATGGCAAGGCTGCCACGACACTCCAGCGGAAGAGCTGGATTTGCACCAATGGCGAGGGGCGGTTACAAACCTCATCCACCGCGAGTAGACGAAAACATACATGAGGAAATCAATAAAAAGGAAAGGAGGTTGGCACTTGCATCAGCCATTGCCGCCACGGGGAAGCCGGACTACGTAGTGGGGAGGGGCCATAGATACGACGCCGAGAAGATAACTAGCATGCCACTGGTTGTCTCTGACGAATTTGAGAATTTGAACAAGACGAATGATGCCTTCTTTGCAATTCACCAATTAGGAGTGCACCATGATGTTACACGTGTCAAGAGGTCGCGTACGGTGCGAGCTGGGAAAGGAAAGTTCCGTGGAAGAAGAGTAAAGATGGCGACTGGTCCCCTTCTGGTGGTGTCTAAGCGGTGCAGCGCGCTTAGAGCGTTCAGAAATATAGCCGGCGTAGAAGTGGTGGAGGTGGGCTCGCTTGGGGTAAAACACTTGGCTCCGGGGGGCGAACCGGGAAGACTTACACTTTACACCGAGGCCGCTCTGAAAAAACTTGAGGAGTTTGAAAACAATGAGTGAAGAGGACCAGAATGACAAAAAGGTAGAAAAGAAATCTGCCAAGAGGAGACAAACAAAGCGCTCAGTGAATGCCAAAGCTCCAAAAGGCGAGAAGACAAAGGCGGAGAGGGGTGGCCGGCGGAGGCGGGCTTCCGAAGGCAGAAGTAACGTCGAAGAAAAACTCAGAGCTTCCGAGATCATCGTGGCACCGCTAGCAACAGAAAAGACAATTGGCACGATCGAACGTTTCAATACGCTTTCGTTTTTTGTTCGCGAGGACGCAAACAAACAGCAGATTAAGCGTGCGGTAGAGACAATCTACGCAGTGAAGGTGACAAAAGTCAGAACCCTTAACTCTACAGATAACAGAAAGAAGGCATTCGTCAGGCTCAGCCCTGAAAGCAAAGCGCAGGACATTGCTACAAGGCTGGGCATTCTCTAGGAGGCATGGGGACGCAGTCAGAGAGTAGTGAGAGAAGATGGGAAAGAGAATACTTCAAAGAAGAGCGGG
>JAJYZJ010000077.1 GCA_021800035.1 archaeon | reverse complement strand
GTAATCGACAGGTTCAGAAGTGGTGCTTCCGCGAGCGGTCGAAACCCCAGTGGGTTAGAAATAGTATCGAGCGTGAACCGGGCGATTTCTGGCCGCAGACTCGCCGAGCCCCGACAACCCCTGAGCGGCGATATCGACCAGATGGCTGAGGACCTGTCGATTGCGTCGTCTATCGGAGTGGGCCATGTCTTCTTCAACATGAACTTCGCCCAGGTGCCGGTCGACACTCAGCTCACTCTTGTTAGGGATTTCATGGATGGTATCTAGGCGCTACGTCTCTTTCAACTGGAGAGCTGTTCAGTTCGACGAGTGCAGTCGAGAAATTGTTCGTCATACCTCAAATAGTCTAGGGATGTGCGCTGCAAGATTTGAATACCGATTCCGCAAAGTTGGCCAGCCTTACAGGGACCTAGTTCCTTTGCTTGAAAACTCTGCTTTCTCTGGCAGTTCACAGAACTGAAGAGGCTTCCCGAAAGGATGGACCTTCAGAGAGCAACGGATGACTGTCATTCCGCGTAACGCAGCGCTTCAGCAGGTAGAATCTTTGAAGCGTTTAGAGCCGGCCATGCGGTTGCTAGGAGTGCAAATCCGTAGGCAATTACCCCAATTTCAGTTATGCTAACTAACGGAACCGAAAAGCCAAGTGAGTGAAAGTGTGGAAACGATAATGAAATGCTGTAGACGAGGCTTAAGCCCACAAGTATTCCTATCAATATCCCAAAAATAGCTATGAAGCTATTCTCAATTAGAAAACTCCACAAGATCATCTTCTCGGTAAAGCCCAGTGCCCTGAGCGTACCAATCTCCCGTCTTCGCTCCACCACCGATCTCACCGTAATGATGCTCAGCCCAGCAATCCCAACTATTAGACCAAAACCCACAAAACTTTCAAGAAGTGAAGTCTGAGCGTTTCCTCCCTGAAGGATTTGTGCCAGAATGTCCTGGTACACAATAACAGTCATTCCATAGCTCAGAAAATCTCGCTTCAAACCAATCGAGACCAATTCCGCGTCTTTCTTGTTACTTAGGGATATCATCGCGAACTGTTGACCGCTAGCCACCAGATGATCTTGTTCGATCGCCTGTGTTGTTGTAAGGAGGGTAGGAGGGCCAGCCCAGCTCATTACCGCAATTTCGGTCACATTTGTCTTGGTCCCGTTAGGCAGCTCGATCGAAATCAGGTCGCCTGCATACCTTTGTTCTGACCTGGGCGCACTATCCTCTAGAGCATTGGTTGCATACACCACGTCACTATGATTCGACTGAACCTGCTCCCACACCTTCTCAGGGTTTGGTTTTCCGTTTGATAGCAAAAATGGGCTTGTCGCGCTAGTGAGATTGAAACTATTTTCCGAAAAGAAATTGTTAGAACCGCTGTTGTTTGCACCCAGATATTCCACGTACAAAGCGCTCTCGTTCGGGCGACTCAGATCCTTTGTCAGCGCGTAGGTTCCATAGAAGACTGTGGAGCGATTGGCTGCGATGTATGAAGAGACGTTTGGGTCCGAAACAATTTTCTGATACAAGCCCGGAACTGGAGTCGAAGTAGACGCAAGCATTTGGTAACCTCCAGTGATCGCAGGATACTCTTGAACAGCAATTCCATTAAACAGTGAAAGCAAGACGCCTAACCCAATTATAACGGCTATTATCAGCGCAAACATCAGAAGGATTCCTCCAGTTCTGAACCGCTTGCGTTGCGGGTAAGAAAGACCCATTTTCAGGGTCGGGGATCTCGAAGCCCCCTTGCCTGTCTTGAGCAGAACCTTCATTATTGAAGAGGTATTGTAGGAGACGAGCGCCACAGCTGAAGCCACCATGAAGAATAATCCTATGATCGCTGGAAGAAAGTAGTATCCAAGAGGAGGCGTAAACGGCCCTGCAACGGATAGATAAGGATCTCCCCAGTAAATCAGCTCGAGAACGGAAGAGATTGAAAATGCGTATCTTTCTCCCAAGAATTTTGTGAGAATCAAGCCTAATCCGAATATTGCAATCGCCGGACCCAGAACAAAGAGCGTTGCATCTCGACTTGAATTTCCTTGCATGAAGGAAAGGAGGCCAAGAGCAACTATCGCGAGTCCGATGAAAAACATGCGTGTATGGGTGGATTTGCTCGCTGGAGGCTCAGATATGTTTCTGATTGCCCTTATGATATTCAGCCTGCCGACTCGGAAGGACGAAATAATGATTGTGAGATAAGTGATGAGTATTCCAGAAGAGAAGGCAACAATCAATGTTTCTGGAGTAAATGTAAAATTGTCTATTATCACAGAAGAAGAGCCCGTTGCCCCGGATAGACCGATTACATTTGAACCGAATATGTAGATCATGACGAGTGCGATTCCGATACCCGAAACTGCGCCGATGGATGAGGATAGGAGCGAGTAAAAGAATCCTTCAAACATGAACTGCTTTACCAAGTGACTCCTCTTCATTCCCAGCGCTCGAGCCATGCCCATCTCCTGCTTCCTTTCTTCCGAGAGCATGACAAAGACGTTCACTATGAGCACAGTTCCAACTGCAACAGTGAAGCTGCTCACTATCAGAAAAATCTGTGAAGTGGACATTGCAGATTTCAAGGCGCTGGATACGCTCTCGTTTTTGTCACCGAATGCATAAAGCGGGCTGCTGTTCCCTAGCGAATTGCCCAGGGATTCAAGAGTCGCGTTTGCAAGAGCTCCAACTCGATTTGTATATTGTATTGAATTTTGAATTCCTCCAGCGTTTGTTATCGCAATGAAGTTGATCTTGCCTTTTTCACCGGTGATGCTCTGCGCAACCTGTAAATTTACGACGATGTGGTCGCTTCCATATGGAAAGCCTGATCTTGCATGACTGTAGTCTATTCCTGTAATAGTAAGAATAGTTGAGTTTCGACCATAGAAAACTTCGAGTTTGTCGCCCACTGAGGCATTGATATCTCGCGCAGTCTGATAATTCACAATAGCGCCATTACTACCTGTATCTGGATTGATTGTCTTCCCGTTCTGGTCAGAATAGTTACCCAATACAGAAGTAGAGTTGGGATACGCCCCAATCAGAATGACCTGCGCTTGCCCGACATCGCTCCTCTTGTCGAAAATGGAAACAGTGCTGATGATTTCTGGGGTCACTCCCGCGACATCTTGATTTCCGAGAATGTGACTTCTCAGACTGTCGTATACTGAATAGTTGAAAAATTGATACCCTACCTGCGGATTGAGATTGTAAACACCTTCGTCCACAGCCCCAAAATTAGAGTATGCTTCGCTTGTCAAGATGTGGGTAGATGTGTCTCCCGCGACGAGTGAGCCCGAGATCATTGCCGTTCCAATAAGTAGTCCGAGAACAACGAGGATGGTCGTCGTCTTCCTCCGAGTGAAATTGCGCAAAGCTATGCGACTCGAGGCGCTGTCTTTTGACATCAAGGCTATGGTAAGAATAAGCAGGAATAGTACGGGAGAAAGAATCGGCAGAATGGAAGTAGGAAACGAAGTCATGCTGAAGCCTCAAGCATTTGATTCACTCATTAGAATAATCTCCGTCTAACTCTGTTGGACTAGAGAGGGAGGGAGTGGAAGAAGTGTCCATAGTTCTTACGATCTGTCCGTTGCGCATCACGACTATCCTATCTGTCTGACTCGCGATGGCTTGATCATGAGTTACGACAATAAGGGTCAAACCAACTTCTCTGTTGAGTTTGCGCAGGAGGCTGATTATTTCAAGAGAGTTCTCGGAATCCAGATTGCCCGTGGGTTCGTCCGCCCAAATAATGGAAGGACTGTTTGCAAGAGACCTGGCTATTGCTACTCTTTGCTGCTGTCCGCCAGAAAGCTCTGAAGGCCTGTGGTTCTTCCATTCCTCCAATCCGACAAGAGAAAGAGCCTCTATCGCTTTTCTTCGGGCTAGCTTTTCATCAACGTGGGAAATGACGAGCGGAAGTTCAACGTTCTCCAGTGCGCTCAGGACAGGAAGTAGGTTGTAGGATTGAAATATGAATCCCATCTTTTTGGCTCGAAACTCTGATTTCTTGTTGTCAGACATTTTATGCACGTCCACCCCGTCAATCATTACTTTTCCTCCAGTAAGGTCGTCAAGACCAGACAAGCAGTTGAGAAGTGTCGTCTTACCGCACCCTGATGGACCCATTATCGCAATCATTTCGGACGTCTTGACTTCGAGATTTATTCCGCGCAAAGCTTCGACTTTGATAGCTCCAGAAGAGTAAATCTTGCTCACGCTTTGTGCTTTCACCATCGGGGAATCCTTTGGATGGGAATTTTCAGCCAAGTAGTTCACTCACTCTCATTGCTGAAGCACTCACTTCGTTCATCTCAATCACGGAGCTTTAGAAGCTTTCGAAGGTTGGGCTGATGTCTTTGAGATCATACTCCGTACTACGAGCATTTCTGAAAAGTAAGAGGCAAATGCTAGCAGAAAGCCCAACGCCATAACAACCGAGTAAAGAGGATCTTGTCCGTAAAAGGCGAACAATCTCCCTGCTTGGCCTGCCAGTGATATGAAAATCAATGCCATCGCCGAAGTGGCTATTGCGGGAATACTACGAGTTAAAGCGGAAACGACCAGAATGACCAAACCCAGTCCCACAAGAAGCAACCCAACGGCGTAGTGAGCAGTGAAGATGCCAACCCCAGGGGCGACCAAATAGGCGCTCACATAAATTCCAAGGAAGTATTGCAACGCTAGCAGAATCAAAACTGCAAGCAACAGAAATCGAAGAACGGTCGGTTTCTTCGATACTGGTCGGATTCGCGAGGATGATTGTTCTGCCAGGTTTTAATCGCCGGCTGCGCCTCCGAAACATTATTTAGATGTTACGCAGCCGACCTCAGAAGTCAGAGAGAATGTGCGAGATAGCTCCTGGTCCCATCTCATGACAAGTTTCTTTCCCTCATACTAGCTCGTCGCAGTCATCAATCTGTATAATTCGAGACGAACGAATGCCCCCATTGACATCCCAATGTGCTTCGGAAACCCCTTGGTCGAAGTATTTGGCGGCTCTGTGTGGGGAAGATTTTGAGTATACCTCAGGTATGCTCGACCGATTCCTTACCATTCGGGTGAGAAGAGTCTTCCTCGTGTGGTTGCTGTTCACGCGAAAGTGGCTCTGAGGCGGGCACTGAAAAAGCTCTCCCCTGAACCGCACATTGCAGGCATCGTTACACCCAGAGGAAGGAAAGTGAGTAGAGCGCTGTTGAGAGTCGGCCTTGCGGATGCAATAAGATTGTGAGTCGTACCACCTTGCAGTAGCGCAGAAAGATATTCCTAGTTCATTCGAGGCGGCCGGGCAAAGAAGCAATCGAACTGCCTTTATCGTCGCGGTTACAAACTCCGTAGGCTTTGGATGTTTGAATCGGGCAGGTCAAGGACGTTGCAGTGAAAAAGCTATGCGAGGCGCTTGGAATTTGTAAAACAAGTCGGGTGTGGTGCATTCTATGAGTTTGTTTACTGAAAAAGTGTTGCTGACGCAGAGCAGGAGGGTGGGGGTTCTGACATCCCTTATTTCAAGAGTTAAGCTCCCCCTAAGCCTTTCCGGCATCCTTCTCGGAGTCAGCCGACGAAACACAAATGCACACTCAATTTGACTTTGTACTTCGCACAGACTTAACTTGGTATATAGCTTGGCGCTATTTCGAGTTCGCCAAAGGAAGGAGGGAAGGTTTTGGGGAGCTAGGAATGGGGAATTATTATATAATAGCCGCCGCCTCCTTCTTAACCATGCATGCCGCGTTTGCGTTTATGCTACTCTTACTTTGCCTAGCGAGTGTCGCGGGCCTAGTTGCGGCAGTTCCCCAGACCCTTCCCCTTCCCCCAGGCTTACTAACTTCTAAACAGTTCGGCACCCAAAGTGGAGAGTCAGGGGCAGGTCTTCCTGCGGGCTCGCCAAAAGGAGCCCTGCCAGTGCTCGCGAACAAAACTCCCGAGTCTGCTATTCCAGCTGCCAACTACGATGAGCAACTTGGTGAGTCCTTGACCCAGAATTTTATCACGCTCGTATACAACATCACTGCACTCACGCAGACTGATTCCTACGGCTACGGCCCCTCCTACTTTGTGAATGGTTACATGAATGGAGGCTGGTGGTATCAGGCCGGGCTCGCCTATGACTGGCCCTACACTGCGGGGGGTTACAATCCTGGATTTAATCTGCTCTACGAAGTATGGAATCCCAGCGAAAGCTCGGTATTTCCTTCTCAAGGAGGGGCAGGCATGCTCAGCCTGTCGGGTCCCGTGAACAGCGGGGACAAAGTGCTGGTTGGCATACACTATAACAACACGACGAACGAGGTTTCAATGTATGCCTTTGACTGGAATACCGGCTCCTACGCCTTCATCTCGTACGCTGCACATGGCACCTATTTCGAGGGGGATACGGGCTCCGCATCTACAACTCAAGGTTACTTTACTGGGCCGATGACGGAATGGTATCACGTCAGTCCCTACTACGGAGGAGAGCAAGTGCAGAACTATTCGGGCGGCGGTTTTGAGTTCACTTCGGCATGGATGTGGGCGGACGAATACAATCCAACTTCAAATGTTTCCCAGTTCTATTCCTCGACCAACTCTCCAGTCAGCTTTTCACCGCCGGCTGAACTGCAACCGTTTGCTTCACATGGGGCAGTGGAATACGGAAGCGCCTACGAGTTCGTGACTGGTGCGCTCCCCTTCAGCCTTACAAGCGCAAGCCTCAATTCAGAAACCACTGATGCCAATCTATCTTCGTCAGTGGCTTTCAGCCTGAGCGTTAGCGGGGGAGCGCCGCCATATACTTATGCGGTCTACGTTGACGGAACGCAGGTATACACTTCCCAGTTCTCCGGAGGTTCACTTTCTGCATACGCACCGATTCCGGGGCTGGCAGCCGGAACACGTTATTACGATATTGTGGTCACAGACTCTGAGGGTAACTCGGTAACGACCGGTACCGGTCAAATCACCGTAAATCCGGACCCCTCCGTCAGTGGCTCGCTATCTCAGGAGAAGTACGACGCCGGCCAAAATC
>JAJYZJ010000076.1 GCA_021800035.1 archaeon | reverse complement strand
TAAGATGTATCACCCTCAGCGGGAAGACTTTCCATACTGTGGAGAAAACACGCGACAAAGTGGCCGGACTTTGCTTCCACCAGCGCGGGCGGTTTCTGCTTGCAGATTTCCATCGCAAAAGGACATCTCGGCCAGAACCTGCAATTCTTCAGCTCTTCGTTAAGTGCAGGCGGAGACCCAGGAATAAACTGGAGCTCTCCCGATCCTTTTTTGCCAAGCCTTGGAATGCATCCAATCAGTTTTTGTGTATAGGGATGCAGTGGATCACTGAAGACCGACTTTGCGTCAGCAATCTCGACAATCTGACCACCATACATGACCGCAATTCTCTGCGCTACACTGGAAACCACACCCATATCGTGGCTTATGAAGAGGCTGGTCATCCCCCTTGACTCTTTTTGCTTTTTCAGCAGTTTCAGGATCTTCGCCTGGACAACCACATCGAGCGCGGTAGTGGGTTCATCCGCGATCAAAAGTTCGGGGTCAAGAAGGAGCGACATCGCAATCATTGCTCGCTGTTTCTGCCCACCACTCAGCTGGAAAGGGTAGGAACCGAATACGGTATCCGGTAGATTCACCTCGCGAAGCAGCTCCAGAGTTTTTTCGCGGGCCTCTCTCTCTGGTGCATCCTCATGTTCAAGGTAGGTTTCGACCATTTGCTTACCAACGGGGTAAATGGGGTCGAGCGCATTCATCGAAGACTGGGGAATCATCGCCATTTTCTTCCATCGGTAATTTTTACGAAAGTTCTCTCGTTCAATCTGTGTGAGTTCCTCACCGCCGAGCTTTATTGAGCCGCTAAACAGCCCCACGTTAGCCGGGAGGTTTCGGAATATTGTCAGGGCAAGACTGCTCTTGCCACAACCCGACTCCCCGACTATGCCAACAGATTCGCCTTTCTCCACGTGGATATTTATCCCGTCGACCGCCCTGATCAGACTGTTTTGCTTTTTGTAAAACATCCTCAGTGCGGTAATATCGAGGTGGGCCATGGCCTAATCGCAGCTCGCGCACTCATGAAATAAGACTTACCTCAGTATGCGCCTAGAATAGCCTCGGGCTCCGCTTATCAGTAGCCTTGTGAAAGCTCTTGCATTCGAGCCTATCACCAGTCTCGAGCTACACTGTAGTTGTTGTTTGTTCTATGATCTCCAGCCTGCCTTCGGTAGGAATCCTAATTGCTGGCGGTCAGTGGTGTTGTTACTCCACAATAGCGCACATAGCTAAGAAAAAATGCGAACGCGGTGGCGGCCCACATGAGCCCCCAAGTGTTTGCTTTAGGTGTACACCACCATATTTTTGCGTGGTTCCTTTGAAGCGGCATATCCTCCTATTTTTCTTCCGGCTAGCCAGACACGGGCCTTGGTTGACTGGATAGGACGCGCGAAGAGGAGACCCGATTCCGACTACGACTCGTGGTGTCTCCTTCGAGAAAATGCTAATTACATTCGTGACACCTCATCTGAAAATTGGCGAACCCCACTAATACACCGAAGCAAGTTCTCAAAATGGGCCGCTCATAGTTTTGGTTCAGCTAATTTGCTATTGAAACGAAACAGGTATGTCCGACCACTAGTGCATTGGGTATTGAGCTTGAGCGCTTCCGCTAGCGCACACTAATCCGGCGCAATCAAACGTCGCGGCTTGCATTTTGCCAGCCAGAGTTACCACCACACCCAAGTATGAAGAACTCGTAAACGTAACCCAGACTATCTCTTTAAACTGATTAGCTTGGAGTTTCTTGGCCGGCCTAGGCTGCCGTAAAACAATGTAGGTGATCGCTATCTAGGGCGCCTGCCACTATGGTAAAATCCCCATAGCTGGCATCCTCGGGCTCGGCCTTCAGAACCTAAAAAGCTTAAGGGCAAAAAGCTTTAACCCGGTTTAGTAGGTTCACTAAAACCCGTATCCGGGCTGGTTTCACCGCTACCTGATTTGACCAAGTAGCCCACTCGAGTTACAAACACTTCTCCCGCAAGCTCTTCGGTCTCCGTCACTTTATACAGAATGAAGCCGTTGCTACGCTCGAGCCCCCGGATCCGGTGAGCGAAGATGAGATTAGACAAAGGCAGAGGGGTTACCATCGCGTAGGCCACTCCACCCAAAAAACTGTACGGGAGAAAGAGAAGCGCAAGGAGTGGCAGTATAAGTGCACCTGAAATAATTAGAAAGGAATAGAAGAATTGCTTGCTCTCTTTCCGAGGCACGGGGTTCAGGTGTTCTCCATAGCTGCCTATATCAAGCCTGCCGAGAGCCCTTACCCGCGCCAGGTACGCAACCGCCGTCAATGCAGCAACTACCAGGCTTGTCTCTGGAAATATCCTCGCCGAAATTAGGGCACAAATAAAAACACCAAATGAGCTGAGGAAGGCCGAGAACGCTAGAGACCTTCTGCTAGGCAGGATCCTTGTGTAAGTCTTGCCGCGAAGGAATTGGCCACCTGATTTTCTGCTTCCGCTCTGCTCACTTGTCGACATAAGCCAGACTGCCACTACAAAAACGTCTATTAGGCGAGCCACTAAAGGACTTTCCGGATGCAAAAAGATGGAACTCATCAGACCTACCCTTCTACACAGGGGGGGAACTATCGGCGTAATCAGTCCGGCTTCCAGCCCGAACGCAACCGCGCTCTCCAAAGGCGTAAAACTGCTTGAATCCAAGGGATTCAGGGTGGAGCTCGGCCCGGTTTCAAAAAAACTGCACGGCGGCGGGATGCTCAGCGCCCCCGACGAAGACAGGGCGAAGGAAATTTCGTGGGCGTTTTCTGACGCGGGTATAGATGCAATAATTTCTTCCGGGGGAGGTTACGGCACAATGAGGGTGCTTGACTCGTTGGATTTCGGAGAAATTTCAGAACATCCAAAGATCATCGTTGGTTACAGTGACCTTACTGCACTATTGAACTCAATTACTAAGCTCACAGGACTCATCACTTTTCATGGACCAATGGTGGCATCTGACTTCGGGGAAGATCGAGCGTCGGGATATTCTATTTCGGAATTGTTACACGCAATCACGCTTCCGTCACCCCTGGGGTTGGTTCCTATTCCAGAGGAGGCCCCGCCGGTCGTTACGGTGTTGGAAGGAAAAGCCCAAGGAAGACTCGCAGGTGGCAACCTGACTCTGATTACAAGGCTAATGGGCACAAAGTATCAAATCGATTTTGCGGATAAAATCGCGCTGATTGAGGATGTGGGAGAAGACCCCTATAGAATCGACGGCATGCTGACACAGTTACTGATGTCGGGCTGCTTAGAAAAATGTAACGGTATTGTATTTTCAACTTGCGTCGGTTGTCCGCCTGAGGAGAGATTGGGCAGAACCATAAATAGAATCACGGTTGAATCTGTTGTCAAAGAGAGACTGGAGAAGCTTGGAAAGCCAGCTATCTACAATTTTCCCGCGGGCCATACACTGCACAAGCCTACACTACCTCTGGGAGCGGCATGCGAACTAGATGCAACCTCAAGGACGCTTCGAATAACGGAACCAGCTGTAAAAAGCTAGCATGCACTATCGAAATAGTCTAGGATGCGGTTCTCCCGCAGCCGATATCACGCTGAGATTTGACCGCTCGCTCACTGTTCGTTGGGATAGGGTGGCAAACCCCCGCGTTCAAGACCGTACTAGGGCAAAACCCGAAGAGTGGGAGGAGCGTGCAGCACAGGCGATAAAAGCGGATAGAACGCTACCGCATGGAGCCTGCTGGGCTCCTCAGCCCACCGCTTTATAACAACCCCTCTACTTCGAGCGACTACTTTGCTACCTATTAATTGCTCAGGATGACACTTGACATTGCAGAAAAGTGAGTCGACTCGTGAAACCAATGTGTCGATCTTGAGTAAAGTCTACTATACGAAAATTACGTCAATATGCGAGATAAGCCTGCTTATAAGTCAGTACTAGATTACTATTTGGGCAAGGTGGAAGAAATGAAGGTTTCTGATTTGGTCAAGAAGGAGCCGGTGTGCACAACGCAAGCTTCCACCATCTACGATGTCTGTAAATTGATGAGCGATAACTCAATCGGGCTCGTAGTGATTGTTGAAAGTGATGGTCCTAAGAAGCCAGTGGGGGTGGTCTCCGAGCGGGACGTAATTCGAGCTATGGCTGAACGGAGGAGTTTGGAAAGTCCCGCCTGGGATATTGCAACCAAGGAAGTCATCAAAGTTCACCCCGACGACGACGTAGGGAATGCGGCTATGATAATGGGGATAAAAGGGACAAGACATTTGCTCGTGGTGGATGATTCAGGCAGGTTGGAAGGAGTCGTGTCTGTTCGCGATATAATTTCAGAAAAATCGGTCATATCTGCGATCACCCACGCCTATTTTACGGAGCCCTTGGACAAGTACTCCTCGACAGCCACCGCACATTAGGTTGGCACGTTTGTCCTTGATCAGCTCTCGGGTTGATATGTGTTATTGGGTTGCTATACTCCCATTCTTGAATGGATGCAAAGTGGTTAAAGCTGAGCCAGCTGAATTAATTGCTGGAAACGCGGTTGCCTTCCGAGCTTTCTCATGGGCTGCATGGCTAATCTTGGGGTGAAAAATGTTGATTGTGAATGAAATACGGAACGCGAGTTGTAACATGTCAATCAAACCTGACAAAATACGATAGGGGGGAGTGTCTGGCGATATGAGTGAAGTAGCTAGGAGGTCTGTCGGTCTACTTGTACAGACTTCGCTCGAAGGAAGAGACCCGGCCAAAGTCTCGGAAGACCTGAGTGAACTGGCCCCCGCGGGAGTCGTACTCTTTAGGAAGGATATAGAGCGAGCTGGAAGTGCGAAGAAATCTGTGCGAGAGGTGCGTCGGGCTCTCAAGGATGCTCTAGCATCAACCAGAGTGCCCTTGCCCTTGATTTCGGCAGACGAGGAAGGGGGCTACGTCCGCAGAGTGGAAAGTGACAGGACCCCGAGTGCTATGGCGCTAGGTGCATCATCCGACTATGCGCTTACTCGAAAAGCCTCTCTGATTATTGGCCAAAAGCTCCATGCTCTTGGGATTAACTGGGATTTCGCTCCTGTTGCGGACGTAAATTTTGAGCCCTCTAACCCCGTGATAGCCACCAGGTCCTTTGGAGACAATCCTGCTAGTGTGGCAAGCCACGTGGTGGCTTTCATCCAGGGACTGAAGGCCGCCGGGGTGCTATCATGCGCCAAGCATTTCCCGGGGCATGGGAGAAGCTCCAAAGACTCACATTTGGAGCTCCCAACGATCGATGCAGACTTGGAGACAATCCTCACGTCCGACCTAGTTCCATTCAGAGCAGCAATCCAGTCCAACGTAGACGCCGTTATGGTGGGCCACCTTTACTATCCCAGGATCCAAAAGCTAGAAGAGCCATGTTCTGTCTCAAGGGAAATTATAAGCGGACTACTTCGGCAAGGACTGGGGTTTGATGGAGTTGTGGCTACAGATGCCCTTTCCATGAGAGGGCTGCGGGAGAGGATGGAAGTGGGCGAAGCCGCAGTGCGCGCAATAAAGGCAGGCTGCGACCTCGTCGAGACCACCTCGCTAGACATGGCATGGGCAGCCCGCCACTCGCTCGAAGAATCCTTGTCCGCGGGGGAGCTTGAAACTGGAAGGGTCTTGGAGTCGGCGGCGCGCGTAAAACAATTGATGCAAAAGGGAATGGCCATGAAAAAATCGGTGCTCGGGGCTGGAACCCCCAAGCCCAAGTTGTTCACTGCGCGCGATTATACACGGTGCGTAACACTGTACAATCAAGGGGCGGCGTTCCCGAGGCGCCGCGAGCTCGCGGTGGTAGTGGGTGGCTCTTCGCTTTCTCCGGCCTCTGACAAATTGGAGAATCCATTATCGCTTGCGCTGAAGCGACTTGGTTATTACGTGAAGAGTAGTCTGCGGTTGGAGGATTCCCCCAGAAGAGGGGAGCGATACAGAATTAGTTCTGCCGATTCCTCAAAAAAGCAGTCCGTCACTGGTGTTCTGATCGTGCTGCGCGATAGCCATATGCACCCTCAATGGGCCGAACAAATATCTGATATTGCGGGGAGTGGGCTTCCCGCAGGAATTATTGGCATAGGAACTCCTTACGAGAGCACTGTGCTTCCGGGCGGAGTCAGGTACGTGTGTACATATTCATCATTAGAAGAGTCGCTTTGTGCCGCACTGAGAACCCTGACTAGTCCCTCCGCACGCACTAAACCAGGACCAGTAAAGCTACTGGCTCGCAAAGTCAAGAAACAGCGGAATCCTCGGGCTCACACAAAATAGTCGCTACTGGGTAAAGTACGAGGCAGGCCTTGTTGAGCATTTTAAGTTCCGTGGAGCTTCTGGACCGTGACCTGCTCCCGGCCAAAATAGGGAGCTTGCACCTAGCCTACTTCCAGGCTGCATCTAGTACGCGAAGTGTATTCTCCCCCAGAGCCTTCTTTATGTCCTCGTCTGAATAGCCGTTGTGTACGAGCCACCTGACGATGTTCGGGAATTCGCTCGGGTTTTCCAAGCCCTTTACATAATCGACTTCTTGGTAAGGGTCACCTTCTTCTTTCCACGCGACAGAAGAGTTCTTCTCGAAGTAACGGTGAAGGCCCACGTGGTCACCGAACGTGGTATCGGGGCCGAATGTCACGTGGTCAATTCCCATAAGCTCCACACAGTATTCGTAGTGGTCCATATAGGACTCGAGGCTGTGCAGCGGGTGAGCCTTCGACATTGTGGTGTGCGGTGCGGCTTCTATTCCTATTACTCCACCCTTTTCGGCCAGTGCCTGAAGCACTGTATCTGGCTTCATCCTCTGTGAGTTCCAGACGGTCCTAGCACCTGCGTGGGTTATTACGACTGGCGCTTTGCTCACATCGATTGCGTCCAGAGTAGTTTTGTCTGCGGCATGCGCCACGTCTATCAGCATGCCAAGCTTGTTCATCCTCTCCACGACTTCTTCGCCAAAGTAGGTAAGCCCGCCATCGGCGCGCTCCCTAAGCCCTGAGCCCAGCGCGTTCGAGTCGCTGTAGACAAGCCCCATGCACCTCACTCCAAGGCCGTAGAGGATGTCCACCCTGTCAAGCT
>JAJYZJ010000075.1 GCA_021800035.1 archaeon | reverse complement strand
CAGGGGATGCATCAAAAAATGCAACCAGCAGAAAAGACGAAGTTGAAAAACCCCGAGTTGCTATAAGCGCAGATACACCTACAAAGAGATCAATGAGCGCAGCGATAACACCGAATAAGAAGATTACTCTATTCCTTATTTTATGTCGCTTCGCCTTTTGAAATCGATGAAGACTGCTGCCCTAGGAAATACACTATAAATGCAGTGAGCCAGAATAAAGCCATTGAAAAAGAATAGATGCCGCTCTGCTGTGTTATGAAGGCGAACTCCCGCCCTGACTCTCCTGCTATGAGAACGGACGCAAGACCCGCCACGCCAAACGCGATAGGTCCCATTAGCCTTGAAAGCGCTGCCATAATGACTATGATCAATCCGGCCAGGACCAACACGTCTCCCATTACGTAGTGAACACCAATGTTGTTGGGTCCATAAGGCGGAACCGCGTAGATGTTGGCAATAACCCCTGTCATGTACTGCACAGCAAGTAGAATCAACCCTGCAATGAAGGAATACCTAGTTACTCTTACCCATCTTGTCTTCTCGCTGTTTGACGTCAACGTATAATAATTAACTATCGTCGATTATATAAAAACCGGCTTTACTAGTTCTAGGAAAACCACCGAGTTGTTGACCAATGCGCATATTAGAATAGCGACCACGTATGTAAAAGGGGGAGTGCGTCTAGAAATAGCTCCTCGAGACCGCTCCCAGTGAGCCGAATCTCTCGGTGCGCGGCGGGACTTGGTATGCTGTTAAGTGGACGCCCCGGTTCTCTTTGGCCACGGAGCGAGGTACCATCAAGTCGTCGTTAGCAGGTGGCGGATTTTCTGCGAAGTTGCGTTAGATTGTCTGTTTAGTGAACAGCCCTGATCGTCTCTCCGGAACCCTCAGAGGAAGGTTGGAAATTCCGCAACAACACAAACGCTAAAGAAAACAAAAACTCTTCTAAACGGTGCAGTCCTCAGATACTTGAGTTACTGCCATAACGTGTAGAAATGTCGCTTCGAAAGGAATCATTAAATCTGAAAAATGTACATCTGTTCCCAGCGATGTTGGAAAGCAGAAGGCCAAGATTTCCCCCACAAGTTACCGCTTTACATATCGGATTCCGCCTACACATTTGACAGAACCTCGACAAGCACGTTTACGCAGGCAAAATCGCGCTACCAATTGACAGTAAATCAATACCAGAAACACGGAAGACGCCCAACACTTTAGCGCCCCCGGGGAGACTTGAACTCCCGACCTTCTGCTTAGGAGGCAGCCGCTCTGTCCATGCTGAGCTACGGGGGCAAAAGCGCAGAGACCAACTCGTCCCTCGAGCGCTGCGACTGATTTCCACTTTTAAGCTCTTTCAGCGTGAAGAGTCCAGATTCGACCTCCCTTTTACCTACTACCACAACATAAGTAAATCCAGAAGCATTTGCGTATTCAAGCTGCCTTCTCAGGGGCCATCGCTTCAGTGGAAACTCGGTCACTATCCCGCGAGCTCTGAGCTCCGTCGCGAGCTCAATCGCCTGTTTACGCACTTCCTCTCCAGCTATTGCCACGAATACCCTCTTTGTGTTCGAACCCAGAGAAAGGGATTTGTGCTGCTCTAGCGCGAGTATCAACCTTTCCATGCCACCGGCGACACCTGTTGCGGGGAGTGCCCTTTTACCGTAAATTGATGTAAGGGCGTTGTATCTGCCTCCTCCGAAAATTGAGAGCCCGAGCGCTTCGTCAAAACCTTCAAACACAGCCCCGTCGTAGTAGTCGAGCCCCCGCACCACACCCAAGTCGATTATGCACGAGTTTCTTACCCCGAGAGGGCCCAGTGCGTCCCAGATTGTGCCCAGTTCGGCAAGCGCGCTCTTAGTCTGTTCACTCCCAAACTCACGGAGCGAGTTCTTAGCAGCTTCATAATCTCCCTTTATCTCAGAAAGCGCGAGCGTTCGCTTAACTACTTCTTCGTTGAGCCCTGCCTGTCCAAGGAGATCAAGCAGTTCTCCCCGCAGTATTTTCGACGATTTGTCGAGGGCCCGCAATACTCTGAGAGTCTGCTCCCCGGGCTCGACCCCCAGTTCCTGAAGTATTGCACCAACGAGCCCCCTGTGCGAGATTTTCGCAACCACGCTGGGGAGCCCAGCAGCCCTCACAATTGAGAGAGCGCAGGCTATGATCTCCGCATCGGCATACACTTCCGATGGACCGAAACATTCAATGTCCCACTGCCAGTGGCATCGGTACCTGCCTGCCTGCGGCTCGTCGTACCTCCACACGGGCGCTACTGCATAGACTTTGATCGGCTCGGGCAGTTCGAAATCATTGGCCACCATCCTTGCGATCCCTACAGTCAGGTCGAACCTTAGCCCAAGCTCCCTACCACCCTTGTCCTTGAAATAGTAAACTTCGTTCAGCACGGCGTCACCACTCTTTGCCTGCAGCGTCTCCAGGTGCTCCACTGCGGTGGGTTCCACCCGACGGAACCCGAAAGAGCGTATCACGGGCTCGATTCTCGAAAGCACAACCGAAAACTTTTCTGACTCATCAATCGAGAGGTCGCGCATACCCCGTGGGGGAACGAATTCTGGCATACGGAATTCTTCTCTCGGAGAGAGAAGGAAACCAGTTAAATAAGCGCACCCGAAAGAAAAGAGAGCATTGCAAGAAGCATCGGGTATTTGTAGAGCTTCTTTATGCTGCCCGCCCTTTCAGGGGCCGATATGAGTCTCACAGAGAGAAATACAAACAACAAGTCGGTTGCAGCCAAAGGCACAGCGTAGCCGATCGGCGACAACCCGCCAAATAGAAGCGGCAATGGGCTAAGCGCGACTGCTGCGAGCGCGAAACCCGCTCCGGCAATCGCTCCCTTACGGGGGCCGTAACGCCTCGCCACAGTGTTTGCATTCCTTACCGCGTCACCCTTCATCTCCGAGAGACCTTTGATTATTTCTCTACCAGTATTCGAAAGAAGCGCCAGAGCGAAGAGTGTGGGGAGCACGGCATTGAGGTGTCCGATAACTATTCCCCCATAGAGGAAGGGGAGTGCCACGTTGTATGAGACAGACAGGTTCCCGGCCAGCCCCTGCATCTTCAGCTTTGAAGAATATACGAAGGAAAGTGCCACGGAGAGTGCCGCAAGTGCTAGCTCTGGGGGGCCGTCGAACGCGGCGAACGCAAGTCCAAAACCCGCAAGCACGATAGAATAGTACCAGGCGAACGAAACGCTCAGAGTTCCACTCGGTAGCGGTCTTTCGGGTTCGTTAACCAAGTCGACCTCAAGATCGTAGATGTCGTTAACGACCATTGCAAAACCGGTTAGCGTGAACGCGGTCACAAAGCCGGCAACAAGTTTCTGCGTGGGTATGACAGCTCCTCTTGCGGCGACTACTGTTGCCACATAAAGCGCAACAACCATCATCGCACAGTTCACCGGTCTCAGTATTTTCAGCGAGGCGCCTGCCTTGTTCAACTGTCTGGCCTCCCCTCCGCAGCGTCCTGTGCTCGCACGGAGCGCTCTATCGATGGCGGGCGGGAACTCACTGAATAATATATTGGCGTACCGTGTTCATCCACAATCGCGAGAACAGGTGTCCACCCTACCTCCTCGAACTTCGAAGCCCGCGCTATTATGTCGGCGAGTGTCATGGGGGTATCCACACTGAGCACGAGATAGCTTCGCTTTTCCCCTTCTCTCTGTAGGATGGCGTCCGCCTCGGAATCAAAACTCACCCTCTTTCCCTGGTTCGCCAAGTCAGAGAATACGGCGTAGAGAGCCCAGAAGTCGGGCCGAGAGTCGGAAAGCCTACGGATGAGCTCGGGTGCGTCAGAAGAAATAACCCTTTCCCTCAATAGCGCATACACTCCTTCCAGAGCTTCGAGCCTTACGGAATTGGCCCCGAGCGGCTCACCAAGTCCTGCCTCAATCAGCGCGGACGCACCGGCCCCATTTATCACGAGGGCTCCTCCTTCCAGCGTTACCGAGTCCTCCAACTGTATGCCAGCCTCTGTCCAGAAACACTTTTACGAGCCGTCCTAAAGCCTATCGCATGCTCGACCTCGCCCCCGTGAGATGGATGGAAGGAAAAGTATCCATACTCGACCAACGGGAACTTCCTTTTTCGGTAAGGCGCACCGAATGTGCGAGAGTGGAAGAAGTGGCTGAAGCCATCCGGACACTCGCAGTTCGAGGCGCGCCCGCGATAGGTATCGCGGCGGGTTATGCAGTGGCACTTGCCGCGAAAAACTGCATTTCTAGTGGCACCAACGACTGCCATGCGGAACTTTCACGAGCGGGCGAGCTAATCAAGTCTACAAGACCGACCGCGCGCAACCTCTTTTGGGCTGTCGATAAAGTTCTGAAAGCCACGAAGTCCTTCACCGCACCGGCAGATATTGCGAAGGCCGCATTGAGTGCAGCCGACGGAATTCTCGCAGATGAGGTTGAAAGGGACAGCAGGCTGAGCAAATTTGGGTCGGAAGTGCTCATGGATGGCTACAGCGTGCTTACACACTGCAACACAGGCGAGCTTGCGACCGGTGGCATGGGAAGTGCACTTGGAGTCCTCAAGCATGCCTGGGCTTCCGGAAAGAAGATCCATGTCTACGCCACGGAGACCCGCCCACTTCTTCAGGGTGCACGGCTAACCACACTCGAACTCGCGAATGCCGGAATCCCTGCAACACTTCTCGTAGACTCGGCTGTGGGGTATCTCATGCAGAAAGGTCTCGTCAATGCTGCCATCGTGGGCGCCGACCGAATCCTGAGCGACGGGTCGACCGCTAACAAGATCGGCACATATGCGATAGCTGTACTTGCAAAAGAGCACGGCATACCGTTCTATGTTGCTGCCCCACTCAGCACATTTGACCTAGAACGAAGTGAGATCCCAATAGAACTCAGGTCGCCCGACGAAGTCAGGGGATTCCGAAGCGAAAGAACGGCCCTCGCAACCATAGAGGCATGGAACCCCGCGTTCGATATCACTCCTCCGCGCCTTATCACGGGGATAATAACGGAGTCAGGAGTGCTCCGCCCACCCTACCGCGCGAGCATCGCTGGTGCATTCCAAGGACATTCCGATTGAGCCTTGCGCCATTCGACCGAACCCCAGCTCCTGTTGCGAAGAAGATGCTCGAGCTTGCTCGTCTGGAGCCAGGCGAGACTCTGCTCGACATCGGCTGCGGAGACGGAGCGATCCTTGCAGAAGCAGCCAGAAGAGGTGCCCGTGCAATCGGAGTGGACAGGAGCGCACAGCTTGTACGCCTGGCTAGAGCCAGGCTAAGGCGTTTGAAACTCGCTCAGGCCGTCGAATTAGTAGCCGGCGACTTTCGATGCGTTAGACCTGCCAGAGCGGATGTGATTACGCTCTACCTTACGACACGCGGAAACTCGGAAGTGTTCCAGTATCTAAAAGAGAGAATCCGTAAGGATTGCAGGCTTGTTAGCCATGACTTCGAAATCGAGGGAGCAAAACTCATTCAGGAGGAGGAGTTCGAATACACACCATTCGATAAAAGGCGTATTCTTCTCTACGCAGCTTACGCTCAATGAGGCTGTGGCCGGTAGACTGCGGCCACTCAGCTCGGCCCTAGGATTGACACATGCTTGTATGCAAAATGCGAGTGGAGACGCTCCCGCAGTTCATTCGCCAAAGCGTGATAAGAACAACTTTTCTCAGACAGGCGATTTCACAGAGTTGACTACTGCCTGTGCCACGCACTCCGCCGCCAAGCTACCGACGGCATCAGCAGCTTCGGGCAACCATTTCGGCCTTTCGTTGGCAGTAGTAGAAGCTGCAAATATGGTGTCCCCGTCTCTACTCATGTGCACGGGCCGCACTGACATCGCAAGCCCGTCATGAGCCATCTGGGAGACCTTGACCAATTCTTCATGGCTGAGAGCGATGTTTGTAGCAACGAGCCCTATCGTAGTGCTTCTTCCGCTCACGGCTCCGCGAATCTCGTTTCCGGCTACCTTCTTCGACAATTCATCAATATATTCAACAATCTCCCCGTTCATATTTCTCGCACCCGCAATCGTTTTTCCATTCCTTTTGTCGTATACATTTCCGAGCGCGTTTGTCACGACTAGCGCGCCAACGACCAGACCCTCCCCGAGTGGCATTGCGTACGAGCCGCAGCCACCATTAGAGGGTCGAAGGCCCTTACCAAACTTTCCGACAGTAGCGCCGAGCCCAGCTCCCACCTTACCCTGAGCAACGACCCCGGTGCTCGCGTGTTTAGCTGCGGTATAGGCGAGCAGCGAATAATCAACTTCCGTAACTCCCGCATCTTTTATATCATAGATATCTGCGCCCACAACGCCGGGCAAATCCCCCGCACCTACGGCGCTCGCCCTTCCAGTTTCGAGAAGAAATCTTCGTAATCCGGTCGCACAGTCGAGGCCAAACACGTCTCCTCCAGTCAAGAATAACGCATGTTTACGCGTGAACCGCTTCGCCACATCTATCGAGTGGGTGTCGAAAGTACCCGGCCAGCCTCCCCGCGGGTCGCACGCCATGTCCGCATCCGGAGAAAACAAAACTACCGTTGAGCCTGTAGCGTGTTTGTGGTCCACCGCGTGACCTACTGAAACGCCCGGCACTGCGGTTATCGTTCTGTTTGAGGAGATTACGTCTGACACAAGCCTACCCCTGCTGGCTCTAGTTCACCTATGACGAAGAGGTGAGCCTCGAAGCTTCTTCCTTAATCCTAGCTGCCATTGTTGTGGTTATCCCTCTAATTTCTGCAATCTGCTCTACTGGCGCCTTAGCGACATCATCAAGATTTTTCAACCCCATCTTATAGAGCACTCTTCCCCTCACACGACCTATTCCCCGGAGCGAAAGCAGCGGAATGATGTCTTCTTTTACTCCGTATTCCACTCTGATGCTGAGCTTGCCATACTCAAGGCTGATTCTTCTGTCTACTCTGAGAGTCTGAAGGAGTGATGAGATTCCACGGGCCACCCACGCAGCAGCATTGTAGAGCTGATAGAGATCTCCAGGTTGCACCCCGAACCGCTCCTCGATCACTGACTCGGGGGTCTCGTTGCACCAAGCTTCCAATACATTCGCCCCCTTCCACGCTGCCACATAATCGTCGTATGGGTCGT
>JAJYZJ010000074.1 GCA_021800035.1 archaeon | reverse complement strand
AATCAAGAAATCAATACTTGCGATTATTATGAGCACGACAAGTGCGTAAATAAGCCTCTTGATTACGTAATGAATGAGGGCCATTACTCACTAAGCCTCGTGAGGCCTGCGCCCATAAATTTTCTCTTCCGGTATATACACCAGGAAATAAAAAAAGAGGAAAGTGCGGGCGCTTATCGCCTGCGCGCCAGCACGAACCCTGCCACCGCGATGATGATGATCACTACGATGACTACGCCGACTATTAGCAGGGTATTATTCGGGTGAGTGGTAGTCGTAGTTGGTGACGTTGGAGAGGTTGGTGACGTTGGAGAGGTTGGTGACGTTGGAGAGGTTGGTGACGTTGGAGAGGTTGGTGACGTTGGAGAGGTGTGCGAGGGGGCGACGTTCAGAGAGCCGAACATCAGCTGTTCCCTGCCAATACCTGCAGCAGTGTAGGTTGCGTTGTAAACCACTTCGTACGACCCAGCCGCCCATGATGATGGCACATTGTAGCTCGCAGAGTAGGTGTTTCCGCTGACATGGGACAGCTTCACTGTCGCCAAAACGGTGCTTCCATGCATTATTTCGGCCTGCACAGATGTGGCGTTAGATATTGGGGCGTAGTCGCCTGCTACGTTCGCGAGCTGTGTGACGTTCATGCTCAATGTGGTAGTGCCGCCCGCGCTCACGTTCCACGGATTGGCTCCGGGCCACAGCCACCAAGCGCTCTTAAAGTAACTTGGGTTGCGCACCAGCGTTACTGTGCCAGTAGTTCCGTCGTAACTCTTCAGTATGAAGGGTCCGCTTCCCACTAGGAGGAACGGCAGGTCATTCACTGAAGCTGGAGCGTTGGTGATGTTCAGCTTCGACTGTGCGGGTAAGGATTCCAGCGGATTCACTTGGTCTGCGACTGATGTAGGAATGTACTGCCAGATGTGCTCCGGAAAGATGTTCGCTGCTAAAGAGTAGAGATCCCACATGGATGTGTCGTTAACGAATATGTTGATCTGGTATGGCCCTGTTACTTGCGTAGCTACCAGTCCGGGCATGGAACCAGCGTAGAGCGCGGTACCATAGGAGCCCTTTCCATTAAAGTTCTCATACCAGAGGGTGAAATTGACGTCACTTGCATTGAGTGGAACGTTGTCTTGGAAGGTGATGTTGTGGTCAAGATTCAGCGTTATTTCCTGACCCTTCGGAATATGCAAACCGTTCGGAGTTGTACCACTGAAGGGCGTTAACTTGTATGAGGCAAGCCATGGACCTAGAGAGGTTACATTCTCGCTGGCAAGTGGGAAGAGCAACGCGGTATCGTAGACCTCGTCCCACACGTCAGCGCTTGTCACATAATCGTCATTTCCTGTCGTCGGGTTCACGCCCAACGCCACGGCGTTGTTATGGGTTTCCTCGTTGAATGTTCCTCCGGTTGCACTGGTAGACGGATGCACGTTCATTAGCGTATACCACAGGCCAGCTACCCACCCCGAACCGTACCCTGGAATCAAGGCGTATCCCTGCCAGCCAGTCAATAGAATTGCATTAATGATGTTCGAGTAGCCAATCTGGATATAGGGCACTTGCTGAGCGAATACTTGTTGCACAGTGTAGGCAGCCTTTATTGCTGCCGAGGTGTTTGAAGCGAAGTAGAGCGCATCGGTGGCAGCGTTCATTGTATTGTTATTGAAGGAGACGTAGTTCAAGAACGTTCCATTGAACGCTGAATTGAAGAAGGAATACGGAAAGTTGGGCAGTCCGTTATCAATCCAGCCGCCCGTGTACATCTCCCACTTGTTGGTGATGGAGTAAACGATCGCGTCGCTCTGGGGGGAAGTGATTGTCTGAAGGTTAATGGTCAAATTAATCTGGCTTGCTTCTTCGTAAAGAAGCTGGGCGGCCGCTGTGCGCACGGGGTCGTCAGCCCTATAGTAGAGCTGAGGTACAAGCTGCGTTCCGTTACTCCACGTCCAAGTCCCGGTCTTCCCTCCGTTCGGGTTGTAATGGACGCCCGGAACCAGCTTCAGATTGTCAATTGCGGCTGTGTAGTTCTGGGTGGAAACGGGTATGCTCGAATCGTAGTAGGCGCCATAGAGTGAAGAGTAGAGACTCGAAGAGGCCACTCCCGCCACCCCTTGGAACGCCTGGCTCTCCATGGCGTTATAGTTAATCAGGTCCTGCAGAGCTCTTCTGAAGTAAACGCTGTTCGTCGGTTTGACGAGTTCGTTAAGGCCGAACTGGTAGAACGTGAAGCCCCGGATATCAGTTACGTTGAGGTTGCTTGCCGTGGCTGCGCTCGAAGCATCGGCAGCGAGCAATCCATACTCCAATTGGTTCACGCTTCCTGCTGAAAGAGAGAGATAGCCGCTGTGGTCGCTCGTAAAGTACTCGTAGTTTACCTGGTTTATTCTCGGCCCGTTCGTGCTCACCGAAGAAAGTGGGAGCGCCGCCGAGCTTGCCCCGGCCAACGCAGCCGAAGCCACCATTATGGTCACTAAGAACACTGGAACACTAAAGCGAAGTAAACGAAGATTTGCCTTCATTTCGGTTGAGCTCTGCTTCCTTGGTGTTTATTTAAACCTTTTCCGCGCGCACATCCATAAAGACCATGGATAAGGTCGATATATCTGTGTTTGTAATAATAACTATACAACCTAATATTTGGTTATACTACGTGCCAGTTTGATAAGCATCAGACAAGGACGAAGGGAGCGCGAGGAGTTTTGTGGCAAAAATGCCCCGGGCAGGCTGGCCCGACATCCTAGTGCACGCGAGGCAGACCATGCCGAAAGTATGGGTGCCAGATAAGCCACCCGCTATTGGCCGACCGCTCGGGCAACGCTTAAAATAGGACGTCGCTCCTCATTTCAAGATTGGATGAAGTCGCTCAGGCTAGTGACATTAGCCCTTTTGGCAGTTCTTTTGGTTTCAGCCCAGTTAACTCCTGTCCACGCAGGCGAGACAAGCCCGGCCTCAAGGGTTGGACTCAAGACCGGAAATACGCTCACCTATCTGACCGTGACAGAAGCCGAGCAGGTAAACTTAACCGCGAACGACCTGCTCACTATCACATCGATTAATGACACCGGGGCAGTGGCCTCTCTTTATTACTCAAGTTATACAGTGGTATCGACTAATGGAACAACAGTACAAGGAGGCAATACCACAACCGCTGAAATCGGATTCTTCAACCCATACAACGCGTCCACCTTTGGACCCTCTCCCTTCAGTCTCTTTATGTACTCTGGCGTTCCACCCGGAAGCGACAACTTTTCGTTTTACTTCAGAGGCTACCGAGAAGACAAATATGTGATGAACTTCACCATAACCAGAGAATATATCACGTTTCACTCTCAGAATGTAACAATTGACCACATCCGGGCTTATGTGATGTCCGTAGCAAAGTCATTTCTTGGAACGCCTCTCATAAGATTTTGGCTTGACGATAATTACGCCACGAACTCTGGGGTGCTCGTGTCGGGCTACATTCGGACAGAGTTCGGTACGGCAAATCGGACCGAATCCTATGAGCTACAAAGCACGAACTTTAACCTGAACCAGCTTCCTGGGGGCGCGAGCTTGCCCTACAGTTACTTTGTCGTGGGAGGAATAATTATAGTTGCAGTAGCAGCAGCCAGCTATTCTCTTAGAGGAAAGCCTAATGCGGCGAAACGGAACCGATGACGATACCAGTCAACCTTATACAGCGAGCTTGACCACCAGAGGTAAGAGGCCAAGTAGCGAAGGAAATAGTAGACCGCTTACCAAATTCCTGTTTCTGAGCAGGTACAGATTCAGCACCACACCGCTCACGACCAAGCCAGAAACAAGCATTGACACCCCGGGACCTATATTCACGAGCGCTGATGCGGGTAGCATTGAGTAGAACACGAAATCTCCCATGCCGACTCTCATCTTCTTAGTGGAATAAGAAAAACGCAGAAGCTCTCCCTCGCCACCCTCCAACTGACTCCGATGCGCTCTGTAATAGCCCCGGTCAAAAATCAGGAACAACTCGAACGTGGACGCCGTGCCAACAATCACGAGGAGAGCCATCATCGGAAGGATTACTGCGGCGAGTCCACCGAACATGGATGCGTATGCGAGAAAGAATACGTTTTTCACTTGGCGAGACACTGCATCCGCGACTAGCATTATCGAAAAGAACGTGGTAAAATACACGGAGCCGAGGATAAGGAATACCGATAGAATTGTGCCTTCGTTACCCAGGGCGAGTGCCGAGATGAACACCTGTCCGATTACAACCGTCGTGATAAGAAGTACGGGCATTAACGCTCCCACAAAGGCTAATCTTACCCCCACCGAAACTCTCTTTGAAGCGTATCTGTGAATCGCTAATGAGGCAACGGCTCCGATAAATCCGGCTGCAACGGAAGTCAGGAATATGTTTCCGGTTACTTTGAAATAGCTCAAGAAGTCCGTGCTGAAGTATGTTTCAGAAGCTGAAGCGACGAGCACTGACAGAATGACTGCGATTAGCGAAACCGAGAGATACTGTGCATAAAACGCTCTGGATTCTCTCAATTCGATTCACTAATTGCTTCAAAACCTACAAGCACAGTACCCTCCTTTGCGCCCGAAATTCGAACTACTCGGTAAACTCTCCTTTCCAGATTTCTTTCAGCCTTTGTTATTAAGACGAAGCTCACTATATCTGCGGCCATAAAGCCAGCTATGCCACCCAGCACAATCGAGAGCCAAAGAAGTGGATTGAGTAGGAACGCGAGGATGAACGGAGAGACGAATATTATGACCATTATAATCGCGGTAGCAGCCATTCTAACTCGATAGGTTTTCATGCTCATTTCGCTTAGGCTCCGGCCTTTCGTCTTTAGGCCCCCGAGAGAAGAAATGAGACTCCGGGCGCGATACGCTACCAGCAATAAAAGCACGACAACGAGCGAAAGGGAGACCACCAAGAGGCCCGCCCGGGCAATCCCGTAGGCCAACAAGAACACCACAATTATAATAAAGGAACCAAACCCCAATCTCGCTCGGCTGGGTCTCAGGGGGGTCCTCCTAACGGACAAATCGTGGATCAATTCTTTTGTGGAACAAGCGCCTGAAAAGTCTTTTGCTATCTTCGAACGTACTAGTTCGCGTCTTTGCCTAGCTCCTCACATCACCCAGCTTGTTGTCAATCACTTTTCAGGGATGGGCTCGGTTTCGCCAAACTTGGCTCAGGCTCGGGTGCTGTTCCTTCGTTCTCTCTCTTTACCCGCTTCTTCGGCCAAGTAGAGGGTGTAGCTTTCCAGATTAGAAATGGGGTCTGCACCTTGTGGCTTGAACTGCTTTTTCCTACGCCTCCTGAATAGGCTGAATCTAGGCGCGGACTCGTTACTGCCAGTCATTTTAACCGTACTGAAATCAGCGCGCTTTAATCTGATAAAGTTTGCCATATATAGCCAATTTCTCTGCGACGGAATCAATAAGAATAAAGAGTCCCTCCGGCAACTTTCTGCATTGTGGAACCTCGCTACGAAGCAGCCAAAGTCGAGCCCAAGATTAGGGAGTTCTGGGAGAAAAACAGAGTGTATCAGTTCATTGTTAAGGACGAAAGGGAAGTATTTTCGATTGACACTCCTCCCCCCACGGTATCGGGCCAGCTACACCTAGGCCACGTTTTCTCGTACGCCCAAGCAGAATTTGTGGCTCGTTATAAAAGGATGCGGGGCTATAATGTGTTCTATCCGTTTGGACTGGATAATAACGGGCTGCCTACCGAATTGCTGATTGAGAAGAAATTGGGAATTGTAGCAGAAAGCATGGAGCGAGAGAAGTTCGTCGAGCTCGTGAAAGAAGAGATTAAAGATTACAACCAAGATTATATCCATCTCTTCCGAGAGCTCGGTGTTTCAGCCGACTGGTCCCTGCTATATGAGACAATTAGCGACCGAGTGCAGCGAATTTCTCAGCTTTCATTTCTTGAGCTGGTCAGTCAAGGACGAGTTTACCGGAAGCTCGGGCCGGTTCTCTTCTGTCCAAAGGAAAGAACCACAGTTTCGCAGATGGAACTTAAGGACAAGGTCCTAAAGAGCAAACTCTACCGCATAAAGTTTTCAGAGAAGCTCGTAATTGCCACCACGCGTCCGGAATTACTCCCCGCATGTGTGGCTGTCTTTGTAAACCCCGCGGATCCGCGTTACACCGGACTTGTGGGCTCAACCGTCAATGTCCCGCTCTTTGAGTACGAGGTGAAAGTATACGAAGACTCCCGAGTCGACCCGACATACGGCACAGGTGCTGTAATGTGCTGCACCTTCGGCGATCAAACTGACATAGAGTGGTTCAGGGCGTATAATCTCGAACTCAGAACAATTATTCAGCCAAACGGAAGATTGCTCCACCCGGTTTATGGCGAGCTCAAGATTCCGGATGCTAGGGAGAAGATTGTGAGCGACCTGAGGGCTTCGGGAGCTCTCCTTTCCGAAGCCAATATTGAACATGCAGTGAATGTCCACGAACGCTGCGACACAGAAATAGAATTTGTCGTGCGGAAGCAGTGGTACATTCGCTATCTCGATCTAAAGGACAAGTTCCTCGAATTGGGTAGGCAGGTACACTGGTATCCAGCGCACATGCGGATTCGCTATGAAAACTGGGTGAGAGGACTTCAATGGGACTGGAATATCTCTCGTCAGCGCTTCTTCGGAGTGTACTTTCCACTGTGGTACTGCGCAAATTGCGAGGAACCTCTGTTTGCAAACACTGACGAGCTTCCTGTGAACCCATTCAGCGCGCGACCTTCACGCGCCTGCCAGTGCGGTTCTTCAGAGTTCTATCCTGAGTCTGACGTTATGGATACATGGGCAACGTCCTCGCTTACGCCTCTCATCAACGCTAAATGGGGGGAAGGGGACGAACAATGGGAGTCCAAAATATTTCCGATGAGCTTCAGGGCTCAGGCACATGATATCATATCCTTCTGGGCGTTCACTACAATAGCAAAGTCATTCCTGCACAAGGGCAGCATACCGTGGAGGGACATAATGATATCTGGGCATGGGCTCGACTCGAGGGGCCAGCCAATGCACAAATCGAAAGGTAATGTCATGCTTCCAGTTCCATTCATCAGTAAGTATGGAGCTGACGCACTGCGTTACTGGGCGAGCTCTTCAACTCTTGGTGAGGATAACTCATTTCAGGAGAAGGAAGTG
>JAJYZJ010000023.1 GCA_021800035.1 archaeon | reverse complement strand
GACATCGTATGGCTGAGCACACCCCCTCCGGAAGCCATCGAATGATACCCAACAAAGAGCGCGCAGGAAAAACTGTCATCCAGGCCTTCCATCATCGAGTACTTTTTGTGAGAACCCGAAATCAGCTCTGCCCTCCCATCAATATCCTCCCTCTTCAGGTTGAGCATGCCATCATGGGAATCATTGACGAGTACTTCTGTAGCCCCGCCGCGATACGCCCCCCGTACTGCGGCGTTAGCTTCGCGAATCATTAATCTGCGTGCAAATTCATAGTTGCGTCTCCCTGGGGTCGCCTGATCTGGCGAGACGACTCCATCGACGCCTTCCATATCCACTGAAATGAATACTCTGCGAGCCATGAGCCTAGCTTATTGGGGTGAGATAAAAACGCTCTATGTTCACCGGATAGACGAGGTGCGTGTTTGCGATTAGTTCGAAAATAACACCAGACTGTAGCCCACTAATGGAGAGGTTTTGCACATAAGTGGCAAGTAACTGAGGTCGTGGAATCGAGCTTCCCGCGCGGAATCTGCCTTCCAAAAATTTACTTCCCTACCTCTCCTAGCTTTCTGTTGGCCCCAACAATGAACCATGTGCCAAGGGCCAGCGCACACAGTTTCCCCTCCGCGTCTCTGATTTCGCCTTCAGCCGACGCGAGATGGTTCCCCACTTTGATGGTACGCCCGACCACCCTAAAGGGAGCGGAATGTAGCTTTCTGAGAAAATTAATTTTCAGTTCAATTGTATACTGGTCGGTTCCTTTGTTCTGAGTCATCACGGCGATCCCGCATGCGCTGTCAAGCGCGTAGGACACCACTCCCCCGTGGACGACACCCCCGCGGCGCCTGGCAGCGTCTGTGAGCGGTAGGGTAAATTCCGCCGTCCCGTCTCCAAGATTGACCAGCTCAAAATCCAGAATGCCGTAGAGCCCGTTATCCGATCTTAATATTTCGTTGACCCGGGCTGCGAGCTCTTTCCCAGAAAGACCCGAGCCTCGCAGTTGTTCTGAAAGGCTGGTTTCCTGCATGAATTCATCCCCCTTCTATGGTGCTAACTGCGGGAAGACTTAGGCTTTGACGAAAGGTATTCGGAAACCGGTATAGCCTCTCAGTCCAGCGAACCTCTGGTTTCCGTTTGAGATGAAAAGACAAACGAACTTAACTGCAGTTTTCCGTCGTCGCTAACCACATAGCTGCCAATACGGTCTATCGCTCCGCCGCTCAATATTCCGAACGCGCTCAGCCATGCCGCAAAGACAACGGTTACAAGAGCCAAGGAGAAGTTCTCAGGGTAGGTAACTGGGACTAGCGACAGCCCGAGCCCCACTATTGTTATCGCTGTAATGAAAACCGAGGGGAGCAGGTGCTTCGCCAAACTGAACTCAGCCCTGAATCGCCTGAAATAGAAGAGCGGAAGCGATAAAGAGTCTCCGATACGCCCGAGAATCCAGAAGACGCTCGCAGCGACTGCCACCATCAGATAGGCGTCATAAGGACCCATGATCAAGGGAGTCCCAAGAGATATCGCCACCGCCACAAATCCCACAAATATCGAGGCGAGGTAAGGACTCTTTCTCCCGTTCAGCCTCGCAAATACGCTGGGCACACCACCCTCCCGCGCGAGGCTGAATAGTATGCGGGACGCGCTCAGATTCGTTCCGATATTTGACACGATGAGGCTGTTCACGGAAAGTCCCACAAGTATCAAGGCTAGTATTCCCGAAGCCTTGGCAGCCAGCTCAACCACCGGAGCCGCGCTCGAGCCGAGAGCGGCCGCGTTTGACACTCCAAACGCCACGACGACACCGTAAGTCGCGAGTATCATGGAGCCGCCACCAAGCAAAGAGGCGAGCCACATCCCTCTCGACACGTTCTTCCCAGGGGATTTTGTTTCTTCTCCAAGATAGGTTGCGGTCCCGGCGCCCGCAATTGAAATCACAGCAAGCAAATAGCCGGTGGCAAGTCCACCAAGACCGTGAGGAGAGAGGTTTACGTCTGTAAACACTGAAAGAGTGTTTGCCGCGCCTGCCTTCAGCACAAAATAAAGTCCAAGCAAAATCAGGAATCCTACTTCCGTCGTGGCAGCAATTGCCACATATTTGTTAAGCAGCCTTCCTATGTTCATGCATGTCATTGGAATTGCTAGCCCCACTCCGACTAGCGTCAAGGGAACCCAGCTCCAAGAGGGGAGGTCTATGCCGATCACTTTCAGAAAGGATGGCACCAGTATTCCTACAAACATACCTTCGAAAACCGTAGTTAGGAGGAAAGCCATGAATTCAGTGACCGATTCGGCGTAACCCGCTTTACCGCCGATGCTATTAGAAGTATAGGTATAGAACCCGCCGGCCGCGTTTATCTTCTTGCTGAACCTTGTAAGCATAAATATCCACACGAGAGATGTGGCAAATGCAAGGAGTGTAACTAACGGAAGGTCGGCCCCAGCAAAAACTGCTCCCGCGAGAAGACTCGAAACTACCGAGCCGAGCGGCGCAGTCACAGCCATTGCCTGGGCGTAGCTACCAGCGAGGCCTACTGAATTCGATTTTAGCTTTGGCGGCAAATCTCGATGCATTGCAGTTCCCCCACTTCAGCGCTTCAAGCCCAAAAGACGTATATAAATCCTTTCCATAAAAGAGGCCAGTTTAACGGAATTATTTCTAATATCTGCTTTTTATGCAAAACTTTTCTACTAAATAATCCGCTTGCCGCCTGGGAAAAAGCAAAAGTATTGACATCCGTCCGCCGACTAAAGCCTGCGGGCTTGGTTACCGATTCACCAGCAAGGCTCTTGCAGGTTCGGGCAGAATCTCCACCCCCTCTATCTTGAATTCCCCGCTGCCAAGTGATATTGCTCTTTTGGGCCTGCAGGCGTATCCGTTGAAGGCCGTTTCTCTAAAAGCGTATTTTGGTATACGCGTCCGGATTCGGAGCGCTGGCAGCATCGGCCCAACCCGCTCCGATGGCGCGAGGCGCACCGGCGGTGTGCAGGTATTCATCCCTCATCTGCTGCCGGGAGGCCTCCGCGCTCGCGGCAAACGGTTGGCCGCAAAGGCGGAGGCGCCGAGAGAGAATCGCGAGAGAGGCGAGCCTGTCCCTGCCGTGGTCCACGGCGCATTTGACGCACCCCCCCCACAGCCCACTCGGGGCGCACTGCCCTTCAAGACCCTGCGCTGATCTTCTAGGTCCGATTTTTGGTCGTGCAAGGGTGCCCTGGCGCAGGCATCTTCCTTCCTTTGTTCAGCAATGTTGATCACGTACCTTATCTCCGACTCGGACACCCCTCGGCCCTCCCGTCGGGAGCCAGAGGCGCCTTATTCTTCCCTGCTGGCCCAGGCCTGTAACGCCCGGATGCACGCCCCGAACATCTCCCCCGCTTTCTTCGGGCTGTAGCCACGATCCGAGCCGTTTCGGTATCGAGGTTTACATATTGGCACACGTCATTCAATGGCAGCTACGAACCCTCCTGCTCGTAAAAGCTAAAATATTCGGTTTCGAAAGTCACTTGCGAATGCGATGAATTACGTATGGCCTGCCATCTATGCTTCTATTTCAGTACTCGTCATCGTTTACGCCTTCTGGGCGGGCCTATTCGGGGCCCACGTCTCTTTAGGAACTAGCCTTGCTTCGACCGGAATATTTGCTGGAATATTGTTGCTGGGCACGACTCTTATTGCAGAGATGGGTGCAGGCGTTCAGCAGAAAAAGCAGCAGACTCTTCCAGCATCTGAGAGCCCTGAAAACGGTGCCCACGAAGTACCCGAGCAGGTGTCTTCAGGGGAAGTGAAGACTGACGTTCAGCAGTCGTAATCCGGCTGGTTTTAACTCCTAACCATATGGCAAACGCTCGGATTTGACCGTGCAAATTTTGTGCCTTCAGGGTTTGCTCAGGGGCTGCAGGAATTCGACGTGACACGGCCGTGTGCCGTGGCGGCCCTGAACCGCTAGAAGAAATAGAGGTATCGCGCTAGCAAAGCAGTGCGGGGAGCTGCATTTCTCTTTGAACTTTACATACGCACCTAGCGATAGCTCGAAGCTCTGCTGAAACCCAAGTATCTCATCTGCGAATCGTTGCAATGCAGCGCTATGCTAAGTCTCAAACTTCCCATCGGCCCTGAAAAGACCCGCTCTTCTTAGCGGCTTATGTCTGACCCGCCCGCGACAGAACGTGTCCCTGACTTGAGAGCTCAGTCCGTAGCTAGGTCGGTTCGGACGAAATTCCCAAGGAATTGCGCTTTTCCTCGCTTCTCGACATCCAGAGGGTATCGAAAGCGAGGGTGAGAGGCGTTTTCCCGGAGCACTCGTGACCGGTTCCGGCCAAGCTATGCTGGACTGAGGACCTGAACAATCTCACAAACGCGCTTTAACTCAGTGTCACCCGGGCCAGCCTCGCCAAGGTAACGCCAGAGCCCCAGCGGATGTAGATTGGTAAATGGATCAAAAAGGAGGTGTATTGTACACCCAGTGTGCATCGAGAGAATAGCTAAGGAACGCTAAAATATTCCAGCTGCGACGCGCGCCGGTTGAGTGCCTCTTAGCGATTTCAGACCCTTGATGGCAAGGACCGCGCACAGCAATACACCCGCAAGGGCAATCAGGCCGAGCTGGGACAGAAAAAGAAACACGGAAGTCAATATTGAGAGCTGAGCAGAACGGATGAGAAAGGAGCCCTGGTAAATCATAACCGCAAAGGACTGAACTCCGTGACTGCTCCGAACGCTCCCAATGGAACCCACGATCGAAGCGAGTCGCCGCGTAAGCCAAGAATTCAAACTATCCATTACTTTCATAGTGATTTTCTCTTGACAGAAACCCTTTTGCCCCACCGCCTTTCGTTCGGGAGTTAAGGAGTTTTAGGATTTCGCTGCTTTCTTGGATTTAAGCCTTAGCTTCGCGCTTCCCTTTTGAAGCGTCGGCTGGCAGCTCCTCGGATTGGGTTCGCTCTTGAATTTCATGAACCCCCTTCTGCCCGCGAGACATCACTACCCGCACGTACCCAATCGCTGCTATTACAGCGCCAAAAGCTACGAGAGCAATTGCCGAAATTGACCCTGTATAGAGCTCAATCATGAGCTCACGAGTTGTGAAGAACAAACCCGCGTCCAGGATGTAAAGAGGCGAAATCCTGCTCTGCCCGTGGTACTGCATGAACCCAAGCAGTAGCTCAAAGATTACAAACATTGTTAGAGAGTCGATAACAAAGTTCTTCGCGCCTGTGTCAAAGGTCAAGCTGGTAACAAGAAGCCTGAGGTCAAGGACTATCCTGTAAACGCCGATTACCAACGCCGCAAGCATCACGACTGCAACAACCACTGCCACGAAGTCAAGGATCTTTGAAATCCATACTGTGGCGCTGGCGGGCTCTATCGCCGCAAAAAGGCCCTCAAAGAATTCGCAGCTGCAGGATAGTAGCGTCCCCGCAAAGGAGACAGTCTGAGCATATGCAGCTTCCCCAGAACCAGCGCTCCCTCTCTTTACCGCTTGGTAGAAATCAATATAGAAGAAGACTACGAAGGATACAAGCACCGAGATGACGAGAGTGAGCCCAAGACTGAGCGGAGTTACTGCGAGGTCAAAAAAGTTTGTGGTTATAAATAGAAATGGCCCCCAGAGAGGGAACGGCATTCCACTTGGAATGGGAGGAACGGTAGATACTATCACGGATTCCCCGACGGGTAGCCGAATATTGAATGGGCCAGAAGAAGTGAAACTTAGGCCGTCGACTAGCAGGGTTTGTTGAAAATACATGAAGAGAAGGGAGTAAAGCGCTGCAAACGCTGCGATACCCTTTGAATGTGCTGAGTAGACTTTAGAGAATCCTGCCACAATGCCGGACCAAGGCGAATGTCCGGTGCTTTGCGCTTCCTTTGGTTCCCCTACCACAATCCCTCATGCGTCCCGTGGCTGGCGACCGCAAATCTCATTGATTGAAATTGAAATCGAAAGCTGTATTCCAAATCTGAGCGTCGCCTGCCTACAAGAGCGTGTGTTTGGGCCGATTTAACATTAGCGGGCAAGGAGCTGAACACCGTCGCTCTACGCAAAGCAGCCTCGCGTCCGATGCTACTGCAATTGCCTCCAACACCCTTTTAGCGTTCCTCCAAGAGCCTGAGTTCAGCCCATGATCAGCGTTGGTCTCTACTACGAAGTAAAGGCTGGAAGGGAGAAAGAATTCGAAGAGGCATTTCGGTCTGTTCGAGAACAACTTGCAAAGTCAGATGGTCTGACTCTGGCTCACCTTTACAAAAGAGTCGACAAACCGAATTCCTACCAAGTTTACTCGGAGTGGAAGAGCCTCGAGCATTTCCGGAGATTCATCTCCTCTGAAGCCTTTAAGTCCGTTACCCGTACCGGGCTTGAACTACTCGAGAGTCTGCCCAGAAACAAAGTCTATGAGCTTCTTGGCAGCTTTGATGAGACCTCGAAGGTTTCTTAGATGCCACTTGACGATACTGGCCCATTGCTTCCGCTTTGCCGAATCTGCTAGTGAATGGCCAAACAAGGCTATCCAACGCGGCAGCCATCACCATTGCAGCATGGCTCACGCCCCATTAAATACTTTGCACGGCTGATGCAACTACAGAGCTTGTTTCCAAACCCATTAGTGCTGAAGCCCGGACTTCGAAGGGATACCGGGCCTTACAAGCTTCGAAAGATCCAGAAGGCTCTCTAAATCCGCCTTCGAGTATCCCATTTCAGCCAGAGCTTCCTCAATCGATTTGCCTTTCGCAAGCTCCTTTCCTATTTTTGCGGCAGCCTCATATCCAATCCTGGGAGAAATCACGGTTATGAGAGCGGGCGAAGACAGCGCGTACCTTTTCATTCGTCTCGCATCTGGCTGAATGTTTTCTATAACTACTTTTGAAAGCTTGTTCGCGGCCTCCGCCAGGATCGAAATCTGGTTGATGAGATTCACTCCAATCAATGGCACGCCCATACTCAGCTCGAACTCACCCAACGTAGCGGCTGCCCTGTTTGCCTGGTCAAGTCCGATGATCTGGGCGACCGCAAGCATCACCGCTTCGACAGTAACCGGGTTCGTCTTTCCGGGCATGATGCTGCTTCCCGCAACTTCCTCTTGCGTTGGAATATCTATTTCACCCAGCCCGGTGAGCGGTCCTGAGAACATGAGCCTCAGGTCCTGGCAGAGCCTCTCGATATCCAGCGCAGCAGAATAGATGCCCGAACTGACGGCCACGAGATCAGTTAACAGTCGCATCGCTCGGAACTTGTCCTTTGCGGGCCTGAATACGAGATCTGTCTCCCTACTAATCTTCTCGACCATGAGTTCGCCGAACGCGGGAAGAGTATTGAGACCAGTACCCACAGCCGAGCCTCCTATCGGCAGCTCACTTGAATATTCGAGTGCAGCTTCAATCATGGTCCTGTCGTGTTCGAGTGCATCCGCAAAAGCGCCGAACTCCTGACCCAGTGTCACAGGTAGAGCGTCCCTGAGGTGTGTTCGGCCGGCCTTGTAGACCTCAGCAGTCTTAGACGAAATTTTTCTGAGGCTCTGCGCGAGCTCTGAGAGTGCGGGTATCAATGTGTTCCGTGCCGCATAAACAGCAGATATGCGCATCGCAGTCGAGACCACGTCGTTTGAGCTCTGGCTCATGTTCACATGGTCGTTCGGATGTAGTTTAACACCACCGCTTTCTGCGATTTCTGCGATTAGCTCGTTCAGATTCATGTTCAGGCCCGTGCCCGAACCTGTCTGAAAAACATCCACAGTCACTTGGCTGACATGTTCGCCACGCATTATCTCATCCGTAATACGCGATATCGAGTCAGCCCGCTCTCTGTCGAGAAGTCCCAGCCCCAAGTTTACTTCAGCGGCACATTTTTTTATCAGACATACCGACCAAATGATGCTAAACGGAAACCGTACCCCTGTCTCAAGAAAAACTCTCTTCGAGCCTTCTACGTACTTCAAACCTCTTCCACTCTCTCCCTCTCACCATGGTGGAGGTCAACCAGATTTAAACGCTGGCTGATAGCAATTACGCGAGTGGGAAAACCGGTGGCTCTCCCCTTTCTACGGACGAGCGGCTATTGGGAGTGCACCGTCTACTCCTGCATCACTTGCTTCAACTGTCCCATTCTTGGTATCTCGGACTGCGCCGCGGTGGGCCTGCCAGTCATGCAGATTGACACCCTCAAACTTTGGCATGTCTCTGAAATAGAGCTTAAGGTTGCTGGCCAACGCCCATTCGAAGGTCCTCCTCCATCGCGTCTCAAGACCAAAGTGCCAAGTATGAGTCACCAAGGTTCCGCCGAACATGGGCTGGAAAGCCCAGCGTATAATAGCAGGTTCCGACCTTAGCCAACGAGGAGAGAACAAGCCGACTCTAAACTCTATAAACCGTTCAGGGCTGAGAACGACGGTGCCAGAGAGTTTCACCTTTCTTCCAAGCAGGGACAGATCTGCCTGAAAATTCAAGTGATTTGCGTCGGCATCTGTTAGTAACAGCCCACGCCAACCTTTAGAGAGTTTCCCTGCTTTCAGGCACCAAAGGTGAAAATCGTATGCATCTTGAGGACTTAGAGCTATCGCCACGCTCGAACTGACAAGCAATGCGCTGCACTACTATGGAACGGAGCGAATGCTAGGCACTCTTGACCGGTTTCGCAGCAGTGATTTCGTCCAGAACCCGCTTTGCTACTCCGAGAGAACGCTGGTACATGCCCTGAGTGATGTAGCCTGAGTGCAACGCGTCGTCAAGCTGGTCTTTATCGATTATCCTAGCCTCCCCTTCATGCTCCACTACATCAACGTATAGGTCTACGTAGCGAATGAAGGTCTTTGAAATTTCCGGAGGGGTGCAGATATTCACATACTTACCTATCTCGGTTCCATCTCTCCGATAATAGACCGTAAGGTAATACCATTCATTCACGCCGAACTCGGAGATTGCGTAGTCCCCTGGTCTGCGCTCCGCTTCGAAACCGTCATATCGGCCAGGCGCTCTGATTGAGCGCCGAACTACTACGGACTTTTCGTCGCTATGCAGCACGTAACCCGGAGAGCGCTCGATGTCGACTCCATTAGGCTTCATGTGAAAAACTCGCACCTCTTCGCTATTGCGCGGATACACCCCTTTGACAATCGTTTCCGAAAGCAACCCGTCTACCTTATCAGGAATTAGAGGTTGCACCCGCTCGGCAAAGTCGACGAGCGCCGAGTATTCAGGTCCCAGTGACTTCAGGTAGTGGTGACCATCAATTGTAGGAGTCAGTTTGCGTCTCCATCGGTCCAGCTCGCCTTTAACTTCATAACCGAACATCACCTCAACGTAATCCTTGCCCTGCACAATGCACCTCCCCTCCGGGACTTCTGGCGAGTCCAGCATTTCCTCGAGATCGTTTGCCTTCTTTACTACTTCCGCGTCATTCTCTTCCGTCGTCCGCTTTCGCCACCTCCAGCCCCCAGGTAGTTCGTGTTCATACCTCGGCTGTCCCGTGCGCGTAGCAGATGAGTCTCCCGCCCTCACTCGCACCTCGTCAGTAACGAGTAATTTTGAAACGCTTCTTGCGTAGCCAGTCACCTGAACCAGTTCCACCTCAGGCTCAAATCTACGCGTTTTGAGCAGGCCACGCTTGTCGTCAAGCCCAACAATGACTCCATTGCGAACCCGCTCGATTACATTTGCCTTATAGACCGCTCCATAAACCCGAGGAAAATAAAGAATTGCCGAACCACCTAGCACCTCAAGCACGGCATCGGCGAGCGCCTTTGCCTGTTCTCCAATAAGTATTATTCCCTGCCAGCGCGACATATCCCTGATGAAAACGTCAGGCTCTTCGTTTCCACCCCCCACCCCGCCAAGTCTCTCAACGAGTGTGTTCGTCAGCCTTGTAGGCTCGTAACCTCTGTCTACGAGGATTTTTGAAATGGCAGAAGAGTACACACCGGTAATTCCAAACTTCATAATTCTTGACGAAGGGCTCCAAATTTTAGAGTATAAGTCTTTCGATGAACCCAACGCCTCAATCAGGCTGATTGCAACGCCGGAGAGCCTAACGGGCACGGAGGAGGTCTGGGGCTTCGATTTAGTTCCTGAATTTCTTCAGGAATGACTCGATTCTGTTGAAACCCTCATCCAATCTTTCCATGGACGCGGCGAAGCTGATTCGCAGCCTGCCTCGCCCCTGCTCTCCGAAACCTGACCCGTGCACTGTTACAACATGAGCCTCACGGATAAGGTCAAGCGCAAGTCCGTGGTCATCTGCTGTATAAGAGCTGAAGTCAGGGAATAGATAAAACGCGCCGGCAGGTTCATTCGCTTCGACATCATCGAGCTCACGAACCCTCTTCATCACGAAGCTTCTGCGCTCGCCGAATTCCTTTACCATTCTCTGGACGCTCTCCTTCGTGCCCTGCAGCGCTGCCAATGCCGCATACTGGCTCACGCTCGGAGGGCATATCACCGTCGCCCTGTGCACTTCTTGGAATTTCTGGGTGATTTCAGGGGGAGTTGCTACGAACCCAATCCGCCAACCCGTCATCGCATAGGCTTTGCTGAATCCATTTTGTATAATCGTCCGATTCTGCATCCCTGGCAGCGACCCGATTGAGACGTGGCGGTGACTGCCATACGTTATGTATTCATAGATTTCATCGGATATCACAACAAGGTCGTTTTCTATTGCAATGTCAGCTATGCCCCTGAGCTCGGTTTCGTCCTGCATCCCCCCCGTTGGGTTGTTCGGGCTCACGATCACGATTGCCTTTGTTCTGCTATCAACCGCTTTGCGCACGTCTTCCGCGCACATCTGGAAGCCGTTCTCCTTCCTCAATGGAACGGTCTTCAGTCTGGCTCCGCGCAGCTCGATATTCTGCACGTACGACGGATAGTAGGGATCACTCACTATCACACTGTCGCCGGGGTCGAACAGCGTTTGGGCGAGCACGGCAATCCCTTCCTGCGAACCGCTCACCACCGTGATGTCATTTGGGGAAAAGTCCAGATTATTTTCGGTGCTGAGTTTTTTGGAAATGCCATCCCTCAGCTCTGAAATGCCGATGTCCGTGGTATAATGCGTCTTGCCTTCACGAATGGCCTTGACGCCGGCCTCTCTGATATGAGCTGGGGTTTCGAAGTCCGGCTCTCCAATATTTAGATACACAAAATCTTCATAACCCAGGTTTCGAGCATATCGCGCTATTTCTGTTATGCTGTATGGCGGCACTTCTGAAGCCGAACGACTAAGCCAAGGGCGACCCAATTTTCTGGTGGACCACCCTTTGAGAGGCAAAATAAGCCAATCGCCCGGCTCTGACGCCCTTATTGGTATCTCGGGGAATGCAGAAAGGCGCGTCATTTGTGTGAGCCGGGTGATCCGGCTCGATAAAACATCAAGCTCCGTCTTCCATCCGTAAGGGCTAATTACACCACAAGAAAGTGTTTGCAGGAATCCGGTTGAGGGTCTTATTGCTCGGTTCCCAGAGCCTCATAGGGCGTTATGTGCGAGCGAGCCTTGAGCGGGCGGGCGACACCGTAATTTGTTTCGGACAGAATTCAGAAAGCCCTACCAGTGCTTCGTCTTCTCAGGTTCGGCTGGCTGGGAATCCCAGGAATCCAGCTGTCCTCAGGGACGGCATCACGTCATCAAAGCCAGACGGAGCAATTGTATGCGTGGAATTTTCCGGGAGGTCACAGAGCCGGATACCATCAGAAGATTTGGTAAGAGTAGTAGATTTTGACTACCTGAGCCAAATTTTCAAGACTATCTCTGCCGCCGCCCCTAGCGCGAAGGCGGTGTTTACGAGCTCAGCACTCTTTTACAAACGTGCTGGGAATTACAAGCAGGAAGGCAGGCCAGTCATGTACAATGAGAATAATCAGCTGGATGATTCAACAAACGCAGCCAAAGCAGTCATTCAATTTGAGGCGCTCGTACAGAGCCAAGTTCGTGCGGGCGCAGACGCAAGCATCGCGAGGCTTGGCGGTTTGTATGCGAAGGAAGGAGTATTTGGCAGAGCTATACTTATGCCGATCCTTGAAAAGCAAAAGTTGCTTCTACCAGACCCCGGGGAGCGATTTTGTTGCCCGATCTATGTTGAGGACGGTGCCAGAGCCATCCTATACCTACTTGAGCGCGCATCGGCCGGAGAAGTGTACAATGTGGTCGACGATGAACCTGTGACCTTGAAAGGACTGGTACAGATTGCCGCCGATATATTCGGCTCTACCCCACCTGTTGCTATTCCGTACTTCGCTGCAAAGTACCTTTCCCCTCGTGCGTACGAAGCCGTCGCGGATTTTCTCCCTAACGCGGCTCCAGTATCCAACGAAAAATTGAGGAAATTCGAGTTCGATTTCGCGTTCTCCGATGCGCGAGCAGGACTTTCGAGGATCAAGGAACTGTGTGAGGGAAATAATTCGGAGCCGGCAGAAGCTGCGACCAACCATAAAAGCGCGTAAAGAGTCGTAGAAAGTTCTAGCAATCCTTTCCGCTGACTGCGGGCGGCAGACTGCAGCACGCACGCACACACGCGTTCGCAGGCTCATGGACGGGGGGGGAAGAACACGACACCAGCCATCTTGCCAACACGGGAGGCGCGAGAATTTCAGAGTTCAGTTTATATGAAGGACAGAGTCTCTTGGTCCGGTTGGCTTTAGCCATGCTTTCACACTTGTGGAGCGGTCTGAACCTGGTAGTTCAGTTCACCCTGGGCAGGGGCGCAAACCTTGCAATCCTTGTGGCCGCCATAATTTCTGGAATTATTTTCCTCATACTGATGTATGTCTTTACGAGCAAAGCCCTCGAGAACTGAATCCCCGCAGAACCTAGCGCCTGGAAATTGTGCCCAGTCTCCCCGCCTGATTTCAGGCTGCCTCAGGCGCGGATCCTGCCGCTCCCCAGCGGGTTTCGGTTTTGTCCGCCTGTTTCAGCACGAGTGTTCGATAAATCTGCCCATTCGGGGCCCGATTGCGGCTTCGACTACTGACCAGCCTAGTGCGCAGAGTTACAGACGCGAACGCTAAATGATGGCTCTGAGTTAGTGTCTCCCAGAGTTCAGTCTTGAAATACATGAAATTCGGAAAGACCGGGGAATCCGTTCCAATCATCGGATATGGAACATGGAGGCTCGGCGGAGGATGGTGGAGACCGGACCGGAGCAAAGATCTGGATGCAATAGAGGCAATATCCCATGCCATCGAAGAGGGAAGCACTTTCGTAGACACGGCGGAAGCTTACGGAGGAGGCCACACGGAAGAGCTCGTAGGAAGAGCCTTGGAGTCGCTGGAAGCATCTATTCGTGGCAAGGTCTTCATAGCGACAAAAGTCGATAAGGAGCACTTGACTCCGGATCAAGTAATGCGGTCGTGTGAAGGTAGTCTCAGACGACTGGGTGTAAGGCAAATTGACCTTCTTCAGATTCATTGGCCCAATCCAAACATACCCATATCCGATACCATGAAAGCTTTCGAGCAGCTCGTGGATAGCGGAAAGGTGCGATACGTTGGTGTGAGCAACTTCACATCAAAACAGGTGGAAGCTGCCCAGTCGGAGATGCGCAAATACGAAGTTCAGTCAAACCAAGTTAGTTACAGCATGGCGAATCGCAGTCCAGAAGCAGATGTTCTGCCATACTGCAAGCGGAATGGTCTGACGGTTATAGCGTATAGTCCTCTCGCGAGAGGCGAACTACCAGCGGTTTTTAATTCACTTCCCGTGCTTGAGCAACTCTGCAGGAGAAAGGCTGTCACAGCCTCTCAGCTAGCTCTGTGCTGGCTCAGCGCAAAAGGTAATGTGCTTTCGATACCGAAGGCTGCTACACTCGAACACATCGACGAGAATATTGCCGCGGGAGACTTGGAGCTGAACCATGACGAAATCGAGCTGATTGACAGAGCACTAAGTCAGAAGGGCTCGAATCCTTAAACGGGGGAAGCGGCCTAAAACACCGGCATGACGTCAGACTCAGAGATGTCCTCCACTTCCTCCCCGGAAATACCGAGCTCCGGTATCTCGGGGATTTTTACCCCATATTTCGCTACTGCGGCTCCCACTCTGAGCACGGCGTCACGCCAAGCTTTCTCTTTTTCCTCGAGCGTTGGTACACCCAAGCCCGCGTCTCTTGCGATTCCCTCTAGTTTATAGTGCATATCTTCAAAGCCCGGAGGAAGCTTCCAGAAACCCTTTGGAGGTTTATACGTAATCAGAGAAAGAAATGTGAAGCCAGCCTTCATCTGACGCGTGACTAGCGCTTTCTTTTGCTCGTTCATGCGCTCCAGCCCTTCCTGCATGAGCACATGTGTAAACGCATAGTGACGAGTTTCGTCAACAGAGATTCTCCGGAACGCTTCCGGAAATGGTTTGAGTTTTGCCAGTTTGCCCATCTCGGTGAATACAGTCGTAGCCGCGGCCTCTCCCATCATAAACGAGGTGAAGAGGACATCGATGTCATATTTGTTGTATGACTCTTTATATGCATTCCAATAACGTGACCCGTTGTACCACACCCACAGCACATTGCGCCTTACGCTTTCTTCAAACTCATTGGCCGGCTTGAATTTGTTTGGAAAGCCGGGTAGCAGACACTGAATTGACCTGCCACACACGAAATTGTGGCGACATTCATCACAGGTGACCATAGTTATGAATCCCTTGTAGCGAGTCTTTACTTCTAGCTCGTGTGCCTTTACAAGAGCATATGCGAACACAGGAGCTGCGTTATCAAATGTGGAAAGGAGCGCCCACCAATAACAGAGAGCAAGCTTCTCGCGTTGCTCAAGCCCCGACGCAGCTTCTCGTAGCTTGGCCCAGTCCAGTTTATCTTCATCCCATTGCTCTGCTTTGCTTCGTCGGTAAAGCTTCCAGCCGAGGGAGTCATCTTCGAATTCCCAGTCTTCGGGGTAGATTGACTCGTTGGGGAATTCAGGGTCCTTGTTGAAGTCTAGAGACATCCGAACTAGGTTTCGTTCGAGGAAGTATATAATGGCTTTTAGACCGCAGACTCCACACCTAGATATCAACGACCAGGAGCCCAGAATACGGTCGAAAGTTGGACAAGCCCAGTGGATTCCTTAGCGCAAATTTAACCCGCTCGCGGTTCCGGAAGAGCCATCCGATTGCTGGACACCCGCAGGGGCTCTGAGTATTCATGAATTATCCTCTGGTTCCGATATTGGTTCTGGTTCTGGTTCTGGTTCCGGTTTGGATCTAGGGCCATGCTACGAAAAAACCCGGTCGTTCGCTCGAGCTTTTATCTGGTTTGCAGCGCCCGAAGAATCAAAGTAGGGCCCTGTCCACTCTTTCTGCGAGGAATAGATGTAGAAGCATGAGGCGGTGGCTTTTCTTGCCAAATCCCTGATTTCAGGAGGAGCGCCGTCGAGCGAATCCTGAGTATACGGGGTTATCGCCCTCAATGGCGAGTATACCGAATGCGCGGCCCTGATCAGTTCGCGAAACCTGCCATCGCCACTGTCAAGTACGGCAATTCTGAGTGGCTCCCTCTGCAGGAATTCCCAGACAAGGTATATACTTGCGACATATTCCTCCCTTTTCGTGCGAACTTCGCGTGAGACGTTCCTCAGAATCCGCATGACGTCATGTCTCTCGCCTTTGAGCAGCGAAAGTTTCACTATGGCCCTAGTTGCCAGCGCAACCGGCGATTCATTGGGGCTGTCAACGCTGTCCCCCGGTTGCAACTGGTCCAGCTGCGAATCAGAGTAAACAGTTGGGAACCAGCGGTCGACAAAGCTCTTGACAATTGAAGCCGCAGAGTCAAGGAAATGGATCTCTCCCGTTACCTCGTAGGCCGACATGAGCGAAAGCGCCGTAGCGGCCTCGTCTTCAAGTAACGGCTCCCCCGATCCCCCGATTCGCCTCCCCGGATTTCTTTCAATTCGCTTTAGAAGTCCTGTTAACCCCTCCCTCCAGGTCTCGCCAATTCGAACCGGGACCAGCTGAGAGGAAAGTAGAAGTCCCTCGACCGCAACCGCATTAGGGTGAGTGTACATGTTGGAATCCAATCGTGGAGGAGTACGGTTTCTTCGCCTGTAATCTTCCATCGATGCCCGGATTTCGGAAAGTGCAGACCAAGCTCCCTCGATATTTGTGCCCAGTCTGGCAGCAATAGACTCAAAGGAGAGAATTCGGCGTAGCACCACTCTGCCCTGAACCAGCCCTTCCTCATCCTGAGCGCCATGTGGGGCTGCCTCCGGAGCAATTGTCAGGACATGTGGCCGCACGCCAAACATTTCCTTTGCAAGCGGGACCAAATCCTGCCTGAGAGCCTCGGAGAGTTCCTTCGGCGTCCAAGTATAGTACCCCCCTTCGATTCCATCCGAGTCGGCGGCCAGACTGACTCCGAAGCCTCCGTCTGCCCAGAAGTATCTCAGGATGCTGTTTCCGGTCAGCTCTACCGCGTCAAGGAGCTCGACGTCTCCGGCCCAGGCAAAGTGTGCTGCGTAGCTCTTCAAGATTTCCCCATTGTCGGCGAGCAGCTTCTCGAAACTGGGGATGAACCAATTCGGATCTGATGTACGGTGGAAACCGCCACCAACCTGGTCCATGATGCCCCCTGCATGCATTTGTCTGAGCGTAATAAGTGAGGCCTGAGAGCCGAGTGTGTCCCCGGTGTGGTAAGAGTGGGCAAGCAGAAGGAGATCTACGGAGGGGTGCGGAAATTTCTGGCCGCTTCCAAGTCCACCAACATCCCAGTCAAACTCTGTCAGAAGCTTTACTACCGCGTTGTCAAGCATGGCGGCATCAAACCGGATGGGATCCCCTTCCGTGGGCTGCCCGCCTTTCTTTTTCGGGAAGAGCTCTCTCGAATTTTTCAACAGTTGCTCCTTGTTCTTCATCCATAATCTCCTCGTCTCGAGGAGCACAGAGCGCAGGCCCATTCCGCCAGCACCGTCTTCGAGTGTGATGTAATTAGCCCCAAACACTACTCTTAGGTCAGGAGTCACAACTGCGTTGAGCGGCCAGCCGCCTCCTACCGTAGCCTGAAGTGCCCTGTCAAGCTCCGGGTGCTCGTCCCTGTCGACTCGCACTGGAATAAAACCGTGGTTCAACATCGCGCCGAACTTCTGATCAGAAAAGGTTTCTGAATCCATTACAGCGCACCAGTGGGCCCATTGCGCGCCCAGCGCCACAAAGAGAAGTTTATTCTTCCTTATCGCTTCGTCAAGGGTAGCCCCTGACCACCTTCTCCACTTTACGGGCTGCTTCAAGCCCTGCTTGCAAAACTCGCCCTGAACTGCCTCCCTCAGCATCTCAACACCTCGGAACTGCTTCGCGGAGTTAAAAGCGTGTTCTAAGGCGGGCTCCTGACATGGCCATTAACCCCCCTCCTGAAATTTAATGAATTCCGCCCCCAAACACACTTTATCCTCGAGACACATATCAGAAGTCGTCATGTAGAGAACAGGAGCCCAAACATAACGGCTTCCAAACATGAGGAAGTGTTGAGCGTGGTATAGGTAACATCTTAAAACATCCTCCGTAATTAATTATGCCGAAATACGGGGTCCGAAGCAGGTGACTCCGAACAGACGATAAGAGGAGAACAAAATTGGCTTATAGATTTGACGTCGGTAGATTCGTGATGCTGATTGTAACTATGTTCATGCTCATCTTTTTCTTCTTCTTTGGAGGGCTGTACGGCTATGGCCCTAGAGTCAGTGCATCACCCCAAATAATTGTAGCCTTTGCTGCGGCGATAGGTGCACTTTCGTTCGGGCTCAGCTTTTCAAGGGTTGTACCTGTCAAGGATGATGTCGAAATAACCACGGAAAGCAGATGCCCGTCCTGTGGATTCCTTCTACAACGGGGGTTTGTGAATGGCGACTTTATATCCAAGCAGGACAAGCCATGCCCCAAGGACGGCGCGGTCACTACGATACAGAAGATTTTTGTGTCCGAACCTCCAGCCAAGAGTTAAAATTAGCTCTTACAGCCGAAGAGAGCAGGACACTCATTATTTTCTCGGCAAAGTACAGGATATTCGCGTCGCCCTCGTCTGAGAGTTTATATTTCAATACTCCCAGAATTGACTTGCTCTCGGGGGGAGGCTTCTCATGAGTTATGACTTCTATCTGCTCGTACCGCTCGCGGGCTTTATGGCATATGTGACCGCTAGGATAGTCAAGTGGGCCAGTGGTGCCCAGCACTCTCTCGAAGCTTCGTTCATTGTGTTTATACTCGCAATGATGGCCGGGATGTTCGGCGGAGCGGTCTTCTACCTTAACGACCCCGGCATAACCTCAATCGAAGTGGCTGTATGGATGAACATGGGTATCATGGCCGTAGCCGGAGTCCCTGTATTCCTTATGTTCATACGGGAAGCGGCCAGCCGATCTCAGGAACCGGAACAGAAACCACGGCCCATGGGGAGCAGGGCAGTATTCGGCGTTTCGGTTATCTCGCTCGTACTACTGAATGAATTTCTCATGGGCTGGGCCTTCTTGCTCGCTGCACCTGAACAAGCAGCCGCTCACGGCGGGTTTTCGCTCCTTGGCTCGGTCATAGGTTCATACTGGTTTCTGTTCACGATGGCCGCAGAAATGGCGCTTACTGCCTACTTTCTCAGGAGGGAAATACCGCGCTCGCTGCTCGCAATTGTGGGAAGCCAAGCAGTTATCATGAGCCTCACTCCGACAGCCATTTCTACGAACTCCTGGGAATCCATTTCGATTTACGGCGGAAGTTCCGCAATGGTGGTGCTCTTTGTATTCACATTCGAATACCTCTATCGAAACAAAGAGGTCAATCCCGATCTGGGCCGATACATTCTCCGAGTTTTCATTGCGTATTCGGTCATGATGACGGGCTTGTTCCTCTGGATGCTCACGGGTAACGAGTTGCTGTTCGATTTGGGAGTCCTCGTGGAGATGGCCGTCTACTTCGATGCCATCCTCCGCTTCGAAAGGTTCCTGGGCTCGCTCAGGAAACCCTGGCTGCTCAATCCGCGCTGGACATTCGGCCTGATGCTTGCCACTCTTATCGCGGAGTTTTTCATGGGCGGATTGATTGACCTACAGTATTACGGTAGAGGGTTTATGACGGCTATTCCTTTTGCAACTTTTCAGTCGAACATCTTCCAGACGTTGGGCGCCGGCGCATATGACTTTGTGCTCGGTTTTAGCACAATCGCAAACTCGCTCTGGTTCTGGGTGATGATGGGTGCAGAAATGGGTTCGCTCGTCCTTTTCAAGTTTCTTCACACCCGTGAGCGGGAGCTCAAAATCCAGCTTGGGCTGCTCATGCTTACCTACGCTCTCTACACGGTCTACGTTCCGTACATCCTCTTCTCAGGTGGGCAACTCGGAAAGCTTCCCTTTTTCGGCTGGTCCATGGGAATCGGCTCGGGAGGGCCTTTCGCACCCGGACTCCTCGGGGCAATCGCAATAACTTATCTCGTGATCGGCTCGCTTTCAGTTCTGTTCGGAAGCCGAGTGCTTTGTTCCACCATTTGTACGGCGCCCCTCATGTATCAGGGAACTTTCATCAGTTCAATGAGCTCGTTCAACATGACCTCAAGGCTCGGAAGGAAGTTGCTGACAAGTAGACTCGGCGATTTCTACAAAACCACGGTAACGCTCGTGATGGCCTCCATCGCGATTGCCTCAGTAATTTCGTTTTTGGATTCAATTGGCATCCTGAATATAACACTATTCGGTTCTGACGTCACCGTTTTCCTCTATGCGTTCTACTTCAATTTTCTCTGGTATATCGTCTTTATCCTTACTCCATATATCGGGACATACGGCTGTGTAACCACTGGCTACTGCCACTGGGGACTGTTCAGCCAATTAACCGGAAGACTGGGATTCTTCAAGCTAAAGGTAAAGAGCACAGATGTCTGCGTGAACTGCAAAACGAAAGACTGCGCAAAGTCCTGTCCAGTTGGGCTCACGGACATGCTCAGCCACTTTATGACTGTGGGTGAATTCAAGAGCATGAAATGCATCGGCTGCGGGGATTGCGTAAGCGCCTGCCCTTACGAAAATATTGAATTCAAGGATGTCCGCCACTGGATCAAATCCAAGCTTGAGCGACAAGATATCAAGCAAAAGGAGATCATTTTTAATTCCTGAAACAAAACTGGCTGGAAGGACGCAAGCGGCCCGGCCGTAACTCGTTCCCGACAGCCCTGCTGACTGGGCTTACCTCTCAAGCCAGGTTTGGAGCCCAACAGACGATTTACTCTGTGCGGGAAGGATTTAAATCAGGAAATGACGAAAGCTCCGTATGAGGGGCGAATATCGGGGGCTCGCTGTGAGCAGCCTGGGTTTCAGCATGGTATGGTTTGCCGCGCTCTACTTCGCAACCGCCAAGCTGAGCATCTATAGCCCAGAGGGGATGCTAGTCCCCAACACCCTCGCGCTCTTCTTCTGGTTGTTCCTGACCACTGGGTTGCTCGCGCTCCCGCTTGCTAAGCCCACTGCGCTCGCCTTCCGCGCAATGGCTTCGAGCAAGCGACTTCTTGCGTTCTTCTTCGGCTATATTTCGGTACATCTTGTGATATATGGCTTCCTCCTTGAGCGGATACTGGTCGCAGTCTTTGGAGCGCCTCCCGGGAACACAGGTGCCGCAGTGCTGGTCTCATCTAATTTTGCGATTCAGCCTCATACCTGGTATAATATGCTACTCCTTGTTACGGTCGACCCTAATCTTACCATTCTGGCTCCGCCATATTACGGGGTGGTCCTAGGACCATTCTCCATAATTTCTGCATTAATAATCGCAATACTGGTCGTGGGTAATTTCTTCCGGCTTATGAAAGTGAGCTCGGCCATAAGGAAGTGGGGGGGTTCAACGCTCATTCCTTTCGCGGGGATAGTTGGAGGGGCCTCGTGTTGCATATCCATTCCGGAGCTACTCGCGGCATTCTCGCCCGCTATCTACGCAGTGACACTTGCTCCTCTGGGAGTAGTCGTACTGAACGTGCTCTACTATGCCCTCCCTATATCTGTTGCAGTCGCGCTAAAACTGAATCTTGACTCGTTGAGCAGGGTACCAGTAAAACAAAATGGCGCTCTGAGAACGGCGAGCATGTAATGGGCCGTCGGGGCTCTAGCGTCCAACGATCTCGATTCACGCGCTTGACAGTTGCTGTTATTTTTGCGCTGGCTGTCTTTAATCCATATACCGAAAGGCTCGAAGGCAGCAGCCCGCTGGTCTACATGCTTTCGCATTACTCCCTAATACTGTCTGGCCTAGTTGCCGGTTCGGGATTGCTGCGGCTAAGACACAAACTCTGGTTATTTGGCTGCGCAATCATCTTTTTGTGGCACCTTCCCCTGCCATTTGCCCTAGCGGCATCTCAGCCGCTATTCAGGGGCACGGAAGAGTTCTCACTTCTTCTCTCGGGGCTTCTGGTCGGAAGCTCGCTCGGAAGTTCAAAGGGGATTACCAAGGGACTGCTTTTTATTGCGTGGCTCGTGGGAGACACGCTTCTTGCCATCCTCTTTCTGATACGGCCCGAATTTTATGCGAGCGACGGACTACGCGCCTCCCCGTTTGCGCCTGCGGGCTTTGCACTTGCGGGAGTAGGGATGGTGCTATTCATGAATGCCGCGACTGCATACATCGCCTACGCATACATAAAGGCAATCTACTCTCGGGCTGAAGGCGTTCCCAGCTAGAGATTGCATCGGGTAGCGAACGGTCCACTATCAGCGGGCCCCAATTTCTCGAAGATCATCCCGACTGGGCTGAAGCAATGGCGGAACCGGTGCCACTCTGGCCAGGTGCTTCCTGAGGCGCTGGCTGGCCAGAGGGCTCAGGGCCTGACGCAGGTGGCTCGGGGGGCGCTTGGGTGGTCAAGTTACCTTGTTTTGCCGCTCTGCTCCGAGAAGTGACGCGTCCAATGGCGAGACCTATCAAGAGTCCGACTATTGCAAGCGCACCAGCAAGTATGTATGAGCCAGTCAGGCTGGTCGTGTAACTCGCGGATTCGTGAATAGGCGAATTCACAATGAGTGAGAAGCTGGGCGCGCTGCTCGAGCTCGTCCCGGTCCATCCACTGAATTTTGAACTCGAGAGGAAGCCACCAGTCGATGCGGGCGCGCTGAGGTTCAGAGTTGAACCTGCCCTTAACCATTCTGAGCTTGTGCCCTGGGGCGTGGTTATCTGAACCAAGTAAAAGTGTGTGTAGATTGCGCTCGCGCTAAAGGGGGAACGCACGCTATATTGGAGGCTTGTGCGATTCACTAGGCTTGGACCAATTCCGAATGCGCCCGGCTGAGCGTTTGAGCCAGTCATTGGACCTACCTGCCAGCCCCCGAAGGTCCAGATCGACCCGCTTGAAACCGTAACTGAAGATGGCGCGGAAAATGACACGGTCGAGCCAGAGTCGTACCAGGCTGAGATATTCTGGCCGAACTGTTCAGACACGGAGACATAGTACTGCGTGACATAGCTCGCCTGCAGCTTTTCGGGCAGCTGTCCGCCAATGACAACAGTACTGAGTGGCGGTCCTCCAGTGAACACGCTATTGTTTGAAATGGAACCTACCGCTCCTAATCCGGTGAGCACAGTTCTAGTTCCGGGCTCAACCGAAGTCTCTCGAGCGGCAGTCAGGACGAGCGAAGAGCCCGATGGTACAGGGATGTACAATACGCTTCCCGTATGCTCCTTGAATATTGTGGAATTAATTTGGAGAGTAACATTTGCCCCCGGCGCTCCGGTAATATTCAGACTGGAAACCACGAACCTCAGCTGCTGGGAGGTCTCAAGGAAAGCAGTAGAGCCAGGGTAGAGCGCGTCCAAGGAATAAATACCAGTAGAATTTGGCTGCCAGCTTACTGTAAATGCTCCTTCGGGGCCTGTCGTCGTGTTTGCGACCGGCTGGCCGTTTACGCTGAGCTCAACAGGCATGCCCACGACTGGGACTTCGGGCACACCCGAACTATACGTCGGGTAGCTAAGCTCGCCGCTCAGCTGCACGCTACCAGCACCATAGTTGCTGGAGTAGCTGAGCGAGCTAGCAACCTCAGTAGGCCATAACTGGTAGAGGCTGGTACTTCCAGGTCCTATCACCGCTTCTGGGACTCCCGTGGGGTTAAGCAACCTCGAAGAAGTGTCGAGTACAGACGCCTCTGCGATATCTGTGCCATAGCTGTAGCCGTCCTTTACCGGTGTGTATCCCTTTCCGGAGCCGAGTGTATAGCTTGATGTTGTTCCATAGTAAAGACTCTCGACCGCGTTCACTCCGTTTACAAAGACGTACGAGCCACCGCCCGGACCAACTAGAACATACTCAAGATCGCTTTCCAGCCCATTCGGGGCGAACCCCCCGATTCTTATGTATGGATTCGCGTTCTGCGAGTGCGGGAAGAAAGTCACGGTGTCATACGTTCCTGTGTATTCCTTTCCGTTTCCGCTTCTTATGCTGTAGCCAAACTGCACTCCAGCGGCGCCATTGACCGGCACCAGATTCATCGTAATATTGACCGTGTAGGGGAGCGTCAGGTTGAAGACCGTGGGATCAACATAGTAGTAATAGCCTTCCCTGGGCGTAAACGCTTGGGCCACGCCGTTTCCAGAGATGTCCGAAGACTTTAGTGGGGCGTTGGTGGCCGAAGTAAAGTTCCAGACATTGTTCAGGAATTCCGTCTCGTCGAGCGAGGCATTTGGAGTGTAGAGAAACAGCGCGTTCTGCACCCAGTAGACGCCGTGGCCAGGAATCCAGAGCACCGCATCAACAATAATTGCGCCTGAAGCGTTCGTGAATACAGTGCCGTTCGGAAACGCACTGAGCCCCAGGTCAAGTGATTTGATGGTCATTGACCCCAGGACGGAATTTGTGGACACAGAGCCAGAGGTCCCGTAGGAAGCCAGGCCAACCGGTGCCGCTATCAGCGGTGGAGATATTCCTGTGAGCCCAGGAAGCCTGGGTATGAATGCGTGTTCCTTTAAGGGGAAGGGGCTGCCGTACGGGCGATTGGCCGCTGCGGACACGCCCTCCGAGCCCAGTCCGGCGGCAAGCGAGGTACATGTTAATAGAATCAAGAATATGCTGAGTATTACTGCTCTTTTTCTCATCTGAGTCAGAGGATTTTCGAGCGGCCGTTGTTAAATCCTTTGCTCCCTTGAGGAACTCTCCAGCCCGAGGGCAGCTTGTCCTCCACTGCCTTGCAGTTCGACGCTCTCTAGAGCAAGAATTCGTCGATAGAGGTAGACCAGCGCACCCCATGTAAGGCACTCTCCCGGCGTGAGCTCGTCTTCTTCTGGGCCGTGGGCGCCGATATAAAGGAAACATGCAGTTTCTAACTGTTGCCTGGCAGCGTCCAAAAGCTCGACCATATCCTTCCGCGCAGCCTGAGAAGGTATCTTGCCTGCAATTCGTTTCATCCTCTCTGATTCTTCCCTGAGCGCCATCCCCCAAGAAAGCGTGGTTCTACCCAACCCTAGCCGCTAGGTGTTTCAGCTAATCCAATAAGCTCACATAGCCAGCTGGCTGCAAAAATTCCCGGGTTAAGCTCACTTTCTCCTTGGGGGCGACCGGTAAATCGAAGCACACCCTTATCCCACCTAGTCTACGGAAGAGCACGGGTTCCGCCCGTCAACTATTTCCTCCGCCCACCTACTACCCGAGCCGCTAGTCATGCCAGTCGTTAATGGATATAAGGAATCGCAACTGAATGCTGTCTGTGATGATCTGGTGCGCTGTCACCTTCTTAAATATACAATCTCTTGGTTTGGGACTCAAAGCCACTCCGAGAGGCATCTTTGTTCACCCCATCTTCTCTCAGCGCCATAAAGCTCTGCATAGGTAAAGTCCACTCTGCTCACTGGCTGGGCTGGATGCTTAATCAGCGCGGCATGTATGACACTCTTTAACGAAGTTATCCTGACAAGCGCGAAAATGCTCGAGCTATGGAATGCGCCTCCCTCAGGAGTCTTCTTACCAAACTTGCTCAGTCTATTGAACACCACGACCGACTTTAGCTGCGCGAGCCTGCGGAGCTCGGCAGTCACCTTTGTCAGAAAAGCGTACTCCCACCACTTCCCTGGCGAATACAGGTAGGGGTCGACGACTATAGCTAGCTGCGACTCCGACTCTGCGGCCAAGCGCAGGGCGTCAAGCGTAGAATCCAAGCTGAAACTTCTTACCACGCGCGCTTCGGCTCTTTTGCCTACGTTTCTGCAAATCTTTTCAATCAGGTAGGTGTTGAGCCCACCGAACTCCTGCGTTAATATAACATCTCCTCCGTTCTCAACTACGAATCTATGCATGAGCAGGCTTACTGGAGACCATTCCCCGTAAAACTCGATGAACGGAGAGTCTGTTATCAAGCCGTCCAGCACGGCAATTCCGCTACGCAGGCGCTTCAGCGTCTGGATAGCTGCAGTCAAAGGTTTACCCCAATCTATATGCAACAAACCATATAAGATTCCGGTAATGTACGGTACTCGTGCCCAAAAGAGGGTTCAAGAGTATAACACTAAAGGAGAGCGTATACGCCGATCTCGAAAAAACCTACAGACAGAATAAGGCAATACTGGAACGGGAAGGCGTGGACAGCCTCTCTTCGTTCGTAGCGCGCATCATCTCAACATACATAGTAGACAAAGAGTCGGGAAGAATGCAGCACTTCAACATTTATGAAAATGTAATAAGAATAAAGGATAAGAAACTTGGAAGAATAGTCGACGTCGACTATAGGAAGGACGAAATGTATTGCGGACTCTGTGAGAGCACTGATTGTGTGCACACGGGCTATGCCTGGGGAATCTACAAACACTACCGAACAATGCCCTAGCTTGCACTACTGCGTCACGGAGCTCAACCAAGCACTACGTGCGGGCAGGGGCCCAATCTGACACGCAAACCTTTAGTTCTGCTCTCTTTCCACTTCAACGAACTAACGTGGAGCTAACAGCAGTCGCCGTGGCGAAGACTTCTGAAATTGCGAAGCTGAAGCTGAAAGCCTTCAGGGTCAAGGGGAAGCAATACGTAGTTGTGGAGTATAACGGCTCCTTCTTCTGTTTCGACGGCATTTGCCCGCACGCAGAAGGACTGTTCGCCTTCGCCCAAGTTCATGGAAAATATCTCTATTGCTCGTATCACCAAGCTATCTTCGATGTGCTCACCGGAAAACCGCTGCCGGGTTCGCCCACCGATATACCACTCAAGCGCTACGATGTCAGCGTCGAGGAGGATGTGGTATACGCCAAGGTGCCCGCCTGATAGGACAGCCACCTCGCCATGAAGCCCGACATTTGCGGAGCAGCAACGCCTGATAAAGAGAGTCTGAGCTCAATTGAGCCATGATTACAGCCCCGAAGACGAGCTTCGGCGCTACTTTAAGCTGAACTCGTACGAGGCAAGAGCGTATCTTGCGCTGCTCAAGTCCAGCATGAAACTAGATGCCCTGAGCAAGTCCGCGCGCGTGCCCCGGCCGAGAGTCTACGACATAGCGGAGTCGTTAGTTTCCAAAGGTTTCGCCACTCAGCGGGGAGACACCTATTTCGCCATGGAGCCCTCGGCAGCACTGAACACTCGCCAAGCAGAGTTCAAGAGCCAATTTAGTGAAGAAGAAAGACAGCGTGTCAACGCGCTTGCCAGATTTGTGTCCTACGTGGGCACCACTCCCCTGGACTCACGCTCCACGCGCGATCCGACTTTACTGCGTGGGCTACCCGCGATTTCATCACTGTTATTTTCGATTATCCCGCCAGCGAACGAGATTTGGCTGATGGTTTCGAAAGCCCTAGAGGCAAAAGCTTCCCTCCGGCCGATTGCTTCTCTAGTAAGTCAAGATAGAGAAAGAAAGGTGAGAGTGATGATTCCCCCCAATTCTAACCTCGACGCTTCCGACAGGGAACTCGCACTCGCCTTTAGGGCGGAACTGAGAGAAAGTAGCGGATTCCTGCTGGACATGCTGGTCACTGACAAAAGCGATGTCGTGATTGGCCTCCCTGACCCGAGCCTTGCGGTAGGGGTGCCCGTGGTGGCACTTTATATACGCGACAGAGGCTTTGCCGTCTCACTTCGTGAATCAGTAAGTAGAGCGTGGTCGCTCTCGAAGGTGGTCAAATTCTGACAGGGTCTGATTCTGAATTAAGCGCAACCCCAACTTCCGCACCCCGTCAGCCATGCTGATGCCGACTAACTGGTACGCATTCGCGCGCCTTCGAAATCAATTCATCGAGTGCCTTGGGATCATTTACGGAGCCGGGATTGACCGCTGCACCGCTCGGCACACCTATGAGAATCCTCTTAACGGGAATCTCGAGCTTCTTCCCGTTAAGAGTCCTCGGTATTGCTCTCACTTCCAATATCTGGTCAGGTATAAATCTCGGAGAAAGCTCGGTCCTGATTCTACTTCTGATCTTTTTAGATAACGTGTCGTCCAGTTTGAACCCTGGCCTTGGCACAATAAATAGGAGAAGGGAGCCTTCACCTTCTAGGTTCTCAAGGTCTATTGCAAGGCTGTCAGCAACTTCTTCTAACGACTCGACAACGCGGTAAATTTCGCTTGTGCCAAGCCTCAGCCCGTGACGCTTGATTGTCGAGTCCGACCTGCCGTAGATTACGGCTGTCCACCGCTCTGTGATCCTTATCCAGTCGCCATGGCGCCACACGCCTGGATACACTGAGAAGTAGGCCTCCCGATATTTCGACCCGTCAGTGTCCCCCCACAAGTAGAGCGGCATCGACGGCATGGGCTCAAGCACAACTAGCTCTCCCACTTCCTCCAGGATGGAGCTGCCATCTTCATCGAACGCTTCGACCCTCGCGCCCAGTGCACGGCACTGCAGTTCCCCTGCGTAGACGGAAAGCGTGGGAAGGCCCACAAGAAAGCCCGAGCATATGTCGGTGCCCCCGCTTATGGATGCCAGCCAGATATTCTTCTTTAAACTTGAGTAGACCCAGCCGAAGCCGTCGGGAGTGAGCGGAGAGCCAGTTGAGCCAACTCCTCTTAACTTGCTTAGGTCGTAGTGGTCCGCCGGTTTCAGTTTTGACTTCATGCACTGCAACAGATAGGCCGCGCTCGTCCCAAAGAACGTTATCCCTAGCTTCTCCGAAAGCTCCCAGAGAGAGTCGGCCCTCGGATAGCTCGGACTGCCATCGTATAGCACCACAGTTGACCCGGCCAAGAGGCCCCCCACCAAGTAATTCCACATCATCCAACCCGTGGAGGTATACCAGAAGAATACATCATCGGGATGGAGGTCATTGTGCAAACTGAGCGCTTTCAGGTGCTCCAGAACAATTCCGCCGTGGCCGTGCACAATCCCCTTGGGGAGGCCGGTTGTACCAGACGAATAGAGAATCCAGAGCGGGTGAGAGAAGTCCACCTGCACAAACTCTACCTTACCCCGGGACCGCAGCGCGTCTTCAAAAAGAACGACCCTCCTCCCTGCCAAATTCTCGAGGCCGTGGTCACCCTCACCCACCAGCACTACGCTCTCAAGGCTGGGTAGCGATTCAATTATCCCGCCTAGCTCGGCACTTCGGTCGAACTCGCGGCCGGCGTATCTATAGCGTCGTCGTGCGATAAGGATTTTGGGGGTTATCTGACCGAACCTGTCCACAGTACTCCCTCTACCGAATTCTGAAGCGCAGGAGGACCATACTGCACCTATCGTCGCCGTGGCGAGCATGCTGACAACAGCTTCGGATGTGTTCGTGAGATACGCTGCCACTCTATCCCCTGGTTTCACGCCATGAGAGCTTAGAAAAGTGGCCATGGACGATACCTGATTCCGAAGCTGGTCCCATGTGATTTTCACCGGGGTTCTGTCTTCACCTGCTTCGATGAGTGCGACGGCATCTCCGGGCATTCTCGCGTGGGAAAGCACGTGTTCGGCGTAATTCAGCTTGCCTCCCGGAAACCAGTGAGCGCCTGGCATCACTTTTTTTTCTATTGGGCATTTCGGCTGTACGGAAAATTTGACGCCAAAATAATCCGCAATCGTCTGCCAGAACGGTCCTAACTCTTGTATCGACCATAACCACAAAGGTATGTACTCTGGCAGGTTGCGGTGATAAGTTTCAGCGAGCCAGTTCTGATATTTTACGATATTTGCCCGCTTCAAGTAATCCCCTTTGGGCTGCCAGACCAGTTGACCCCATTTAGATTCACTTCCTCCCACTTCAGGACCCCTCCCTACTCTTCAAGACCAGGCTGCATTTAAGCGAATGCAGACTTCTCTCCGCCCGACCAAACTCATAATTTCGACTTGGGATGAATTTAGATTGAGCTCGGGTGGAAGGCGGGATTCACGCATCAATCTATCTGGTAAATAATGAACAGAGAAGAATTAGATCCAAGTCCGGTGGGATTTGATACCTATCGGTATCGGAATCTTCTCCTAGTTCCTAACGGATATCATACTATAGAATTCGGTAGCTTCGCACATAAAGTGTGATGCAGGTAAAAGCCGAACCAAACCACGTAGAGCTAAACTGAACTGCT
>JAJYZJ010000073.1 GCA_021800035.1 archaeon | reverse complement strand
GGTGCCGCGCGCAACCTACGCTTGTAAGGCTTATAGGGTTGGCATCCCCGAAATAGAGGAGCTTATTGGCGAAGGACGAAGGAGAGCACAGGACCAACAGGGTAGTCAAGTTTTCGTATGGCTTCGTGACTCTAGAGAGTGAAAGAGCTGCACTCGCGCTAAAGCGCCTGGCGAGGAACAGAGTCAACCTCCTCTTCGTGTATCTGGGTGTGCCCATCTTCGTCGGGCTGGGTTTGCTTGCTTTCTACCTAGTACTCTCTAGCCTCGGTGCCTACATTGTTAGCCCTGGCGCAAGACAGGCAGCCAGCAGCATTCCGTTGCAGAATTACTTACTTATACCCGGGCTGAATACTTTCGTGCCAATCTTCTACGGCTTGCTGGGTATCGTTATAGCAGTCACCGTACATGAGGGAAGTCACGGCGTGATGTCTTGGCGGGAAGGGGTGAGCCTAGAAGGTGCCGGAGTGATACTTTTTCTATTTGTGCCTCTTGGAGCGTATGTCCGCCCCTCTGAGAAGGAGCTCGAAAATAAGAGCTCGATCCAAAAAATAAACGTGGTTACCGCTGGCATTACGGCAAACATGATTCTTGGCGCCCTCTGCCTCGGCGTGCTTGTTCTACTGATTTTACCTACGGTCGCGGTAGCGGCTCCTGCAGCTAGCGGCGTTCAGATTTTTTCGGTCGCTTCTGGTTCCCCAGCCTCCAGAGCTGGGCTATTGCCAGGCGACATAATCCGCTCGATTGCGGGCTATAACATCCAGAACAGCACCCAGCTGAGCCAGCTTGAGTCCACGGTGCTCAGACCAGGAGAAAACGTGAGCGTGGTCACGAGCACGGGGAGGGTCACCTACACAGTGCTGGAAAAGGACCCCTATAATTCCTCTATCGCTATACTTGGGATTATAACTTATTCACCGGCAGAGTCGCTCGCGGAATGGAAGCACCCGACTAGTCTTTCGATTTATTTCATACCTGCCTCCTATTTCGCAACCCCGCTCAACCCTGCCGTAGCCAGTTCATATACCTCAAAGTTACCAGACTGGCAGTTCATATCAAACACCTTTTACTGGATTTGGTGGGTGAATATCAACTTGGGAATTTTCAACGCGCTTCCAGCAAACCCACTGGACGGAGGGAAAGTCATACTTGAAGTGTTCCGCAAGCTTCTTGGTTCTACGGCTCGTGCCGAAAATGCCACGAACGTCGTGTCGGCCATTGTATTTTCGCTTATGTTTCTGCTTATCATACTCCCTAGGTTGCCCTAAAGCAGTGCGGGAGATAAGGTTTCGAGGACAACTGGGCTTATGTCAGAGAACGAGTTAATGGGCTGCCACACGCGATGGATGGAATAGAGAAAAATTTCAGAAACGAAGTCGTGAGCCAGCTCGTATATTCTGAGCTTGCAAAGCGAGAACGCAACCCGAGCGTGAGGCAGGTATTGCTCAAACTTGCGGAATCTGAGCGGAGGCACGTGGAGGTCTGGGAGAAAATTGGCGGACGCAAGAATGTGCAGCTATCTCGTTTGACCCTTCGAGACAGACTGAAAGTGCTGATCTACAGAGGGTATCACAGTATTCTCGGGATGCGGCTGACAGTAAGGCTCCTAGAAGCTGGAGAGCTTGGTTCAATAAAGGCGTATTACAGGCTCCTACAGGATAGCAGGCTTACAGACGAAGAAAGAAGTCTGGTTAAAGGGCTGATAATCGACGAGCTCGAGCACGAGGAAGCGCTTGTTGGTAAGGAATTTAGAGGAGAAGGAATCAGGGACGCTGTTTACGGTGTGAGCGACGGTTTGATTGAGGTGCTCGCGGGGTCTTCGGGTTTGGCGGGCTTCTTTACCTCGAGCACGCTTATCGCATTAGGGGGAACAATCATTGGCGTTTCCGGGGCGCTCTCTATGGCCGTCGGAGCATACCTTTCCACGAGCTCACAGCTGGAGCTTGCGACAAGCCAAAAGTCAAAGAGCGATATCCAGTCCGAAATTGACCCGCCGTCCATTGTTAACCGTCTCAAGCTCAAGTTCATGGACGAAGGAATGACGGATGCGGTAGCCGAGAGAATAGCGGAGGACCTAAGGGACCTAGCGCCCAGCCTGGTGACCCCGGCTTCGAATGAAAGACCTGCTAGAAGCGCCATGAACACCGGCCTCGCGTACGTCCTAGGTGCTGCAGTTCCAGTGATTCCCTATGCAGCGGGAGTCTCTGGGCTTTCTGGTATAATCATATCTTTCGCAGCCACGGCCATAGCCACTTTTGCGGTCGGATTCATAATCGGAACTCTGAGCGATGTCAGCCCTGTCCGCAAGGGGATACAGATGGCAGCTCTTGCGATGGGCGCAGCCCTGGGCACACATTTCATTGGGATTGCGGCCTCTAGAATCCTCCACATTTCTGTTGTATAGACTAGCCCGCTGGGAATCACGTCACCAATGTGAATGCCTATTCTCATTCTTATTCCTCGTTATTCTTCCTTGGAAGTAACGCTGTAATCGCCGAGGTAGGTTTGAACCTCAACCCCGCACATGACCGCGCAACGCGCGCTGTCAAACTGTACAAAGCAAGAAAGGTGTCACCCGTCGTCTTTACCGCCCTCGCCCCCGCTGAATCTACCAAAGAATTGCCGAAGTAACCGATTGTGTATGTCTAAGACCCGCATAGCCAGAGCCTCACTGGATTGGGTTGGGCTGAGTAGCCGACGATGTCTGTAAAGATGCGGGGTCTGTAAACTTGATAGGAACCAATCTTCGCCCCTTCTTCGTAAACTAATCCGCCGAAAAAAATTAAACGCGAGGGACAAATTTCTTCCGTAACGGTACGCGAAACTGGCCCGCTTTTCTCGCCGAGCGCTTTGCGGGTCTCAAATTGATCGGAGAGCTCCCCATTAAAAAGAAGTCGCGAGTCCTATCCACTGATCTTAACCGCAGTGGTTCTATAAGCTCAGAATCGTCAATCGAACAGCATCCGGTGTACCCCTAGACTTGTGAAACTAGCTCGCCCGCTGCCGGTCTGAAGACGCCAAACTGTTTTATCAATTCAGCTAAACCAACCCCGCCCGATGCTGGGTGTTTGACGCATGTTATTAGTTTTCCCAGAGAACGGGGAGCATCAGAACCCCCGGGGTTTCGTGTTAATTTGACTTTCATGAGTTTAAAATTGGCCCGAGATTGCGCCAAATAATGTCTGAGAGTCCAGAAGCTAGGCTTCTTGCTGAGCTTGTTGCAGTTGATACCTCAGTACCTCCTGGGAACAATTACAGGCAGGCTCTGAAAGTCGCTGGTGAGTTGCTCGAAGCAAATGGCTTCGAGGTAAGCTATTCCGTCACTCCCCGGGAAGACGTTCAGAGAATCTTGGGAGCATCGAGCAAGGCTGAAGGAGAGAGAGTTAACCTGGTTGCGAGGTTCGGTTCCGCACAGGGAAAGACACTGCTACTAAATTCTCACATAGATGTGGTTCCCCCAGGACCGAACTGGAGCAAAAATCCGTTCGAACTCTTTCGTGAAGGCGGAAAGCTTTACGGAAGGGGAGCTTCGGATAACAAGGGCGGAGTGGCCGCAATAGTCAGTGCAGCCACGCGACTGAGCAGGCAGAACCTGAAAGGTAACCTGATAGTTGCCCTGACCTGCGACGAAGAAATTGGCGGCAGGACAGGTCTGGGATATCTGCTGGACCAAGGACTAACCGCTGATGCCGCAATAGTGGGAGACGGCGGAATAAAGACAGTGGGAGTTGCGTCGAACGGTTGCATGCGGTTCAAGCTGAAAGTGCTGGGAAGAGCCTCTCACTCGAGCAGGAACTGGCTTGGAGTTAACGCAATCGAGAAGGCTAGTGCTGCTATACAGGCGCTGGCCGAGCACAATGCCGAGCTATCCAGCCGCAGGTCAGAGGTGCCTGCCGACCCAGAGTCCGGCGTAGAGAGGTTACGCCCAAGCCTTACTGTGGCTCAGATATGGGGTGGGGTCAAGGACAATGTAGTCCCGCCCAGCTGCGAAATAGTTGTTGACCGGCGGCTGATTCCGGAAGAGAAATGGGAAGACGCCAAGCGAGAAATTGAGTCAATTCTTGAGAAATTGGCGAGGTCTAACAGGGATTTCAAGTACGAGCTCAGTTTTGATCGGCAAAACCATTTCTCATTCAAGGTTGACAGGAACGCCGAGATCGTGACTGAGTATGCAGAAGCCTGGAGCTCCGTGACCGAAGAGAGGCCATTATTGGTAGGAGGATTGGGATGCGTGGACTCCTGCTATCTCGCGGCGAAGGGGGTTCCTGTGGTGACAGCCGGTGTAGGAAGAAGTGGTAATGGTGCACATTCCGCAGATGAATTTGTATTCGAGAAGGACTTGCAGAGCTTTTCGGCGGTTGTGGAGCGTGCTGCAACCAGATTTTTAGATGGTCCGAAAGCAAGGTAATGAGTCGGCTGAATACGAACGGGCTATCAAGGGCTCTCGGGTCGCTGGACCATAACGTCCGGCTCGTGTTCATAGCCCGCTCGCTGTCTTCAACGGGTTTTTCGTCAACCATGCCGTTTATCGCGATTTACCTTGCGGAACAACGGTCGGTTCCTCTCTACCTTGTTGGGCTCATGTATTTGATTAGTGGGGCGCTGGGATTTTTCTCTTTGGTAGTGTCAGGTATAGTATCCGACAGGTTCGGCGCAAAAAGAACTATTGTGATTGGTTACGGATTGTCCCTAGCAGGAGCGGCCTATATGAGTGTCGCAGTCGCGGCTCACCTGAACGTCTATGTGATAATACTGACCTACCCATTTCTGACACTACTGCGCGGGGTGTCAGTACCATCCTCGGCCGCAATCATCTCTGAAGTGAAGGGAGACGTAGTAAACCGGTTCTCCGCGCTCACCATGGCTTCCAATCTGGGTTTCGCAGTCGGTCCCGCATTGGGAGGCGTGGTAGCACAGGCGTTTGGCTACGCGCCTCTCTTTGGGTTTAGTGCAGTGCTCATGGCCGCGTGCATTCCACTCGGTCTTGCTCTTACTGACAAAAAATTGCCTGAGTATAAGAGGCAGGCGGGCCTGAAGCCTCCCGTCTACGTAACCGCCTTTCTTGCAATAGTATTCCTGAGCTTTATAGTAGTAGGGCAGGATATCCAGCCATTCGCGCTCTACGCAGGGGTGTTCGACAGCGTAAGCAACAGCCTTATCGGATTGATGTTTGCCTTTAGCGGGCTTCTTATTGTCGCTCTTCAACTTGTTGTAAACCTCGTGTTCCGCAAATGGGGAGCTTACGCATCGCTAGTTTCTGGCTCGGGCGTGGCCGCGGCTGGTTATTACCTTCTCGCAGCTTCGAAAGCCGTGCCTTACCTCTTTCTTTCGATGGCAGTTATCACGCTTGCAGAGATTCTCGTGACAGTTCCGACCCAGGTCTGGATAGTGGCCAACTCACCCCCAGAAAGGAGAGGCGCATATCAGGGGTATTATTCAGCGATGCGTAGCGGCGGGAGATCGGTTGCAGCTTGGCTGGGGTCGACGGACCTTGGGCTATTCAGCCAAAACCCTGCTTACGCGTGGTACGTAATCGTGGGACTGGCGGTTGCTGGAGGACTGGCTTACTTGGGTCACCTTCGCTTTTTCGGCTCCGGAAATCAAAAAAGTCTGACGCCCCACTGGCAATGAACTCACGAAAACCCTGCACCCCAGTCAGGTATTCTCTCAAAACATAATTGTTATTCCGTTCTGGAGGTAGCAGCTTTTGGCAGCCTGTTCCAGAGCCCGGTAGCAGACTGGAGACGAAAATGCACGCGTCAGCCAGAACCCCCCATACGTTTCAGGTCGACAACCATAAATACCGAGGACGCGATTAAATGTGGTCATGCAGAAGCTGAGTCCGATCTTCGAACTTTCGCCAGCGGCGAAGACGAAACTGTCTGAGGTTCTTTCCAAGCAGTCCCCCGAGAGTTTAGTGAGAGTGGAACTTGTGGAAAGTGGGGGTTGCGGCTGCGGAGGACCGGGTTACGCAATGAGCATCGTCAAAGCCGCACCAGCTACCGATGTCGTAGAAGACTTGGAGGGTGTAAAGCTTTCTGTCCCTTCAGAGTTTGTCGACGCTGTGCGTGGCTCCAAGATTGATTACGTGGAATCCCTCGAGCGCAGCGGCTTCGTAATCGATAACCCGAATTTCGCAGGCAGTTCCTGCGGATGCGGCGGCCACTAGAGCCCAAAGGCCTAGACAAGAAATACGCTCTCCTGCGGCCCCAGACCAGATACGCTCCCAAAGTGCTAAGAGGGCGTGCCGGACGAACACAATTCGGTTCCAAAGCTATCTCCTTGCCGCCCTCAGTATAAGCGGAGCTTGGCTTGAAGTTCAGCTTTCGCTATATCGCTCCTTCACTTTTCTGTAGACCTGCAGGCGTTCGAGCCCGGTTCTGACCCCCACCACGGCCTCAGGAAGGTCCAACGCGGAGACGTAGCCTTCGAGTTCTTCGCCTATGGTGAGCCCAAGTGGCGGTATGGTAGCCTCGAGTACTCTCGACATCATCGGAGTTCCTCTGTATAGCTCTCTCAGTCTTTCAAGATTCGACTTCAGCCACTCGAACACCTGTTTGCGAAAATGAGGGTTCATGGCTGCCGCCACAAACAAATTAGATACGTCCTGGCGTTTGACCTTCTCACTCAGTATGAGTGAAAGCGCCGCGGTGAAATCCTCAGTCTGGGGCGTCGTCAGCAGTGCCTCAAGAATCCGTGTTTTTTCTTCGTCCGAGTCCGAGTCTTCGTACATCTTGATCATTACCCGATACACGTCTTTTGCGGTTAAGGCGTAGGACACGAGCGCCGCTGAGCGCATGTCAGGTTCGAGATCAGAATAGTTCGCGAATCTCTTCGAGCTCGTCAGGGCGTATTCGGGGTCAACCTTTGCAAGTCTTCCTGCGAGGAGTCCTTTCAGTATTCTGTTATTTTCATCGTTCCTTGACGCCCTAAGCTCAAGCTGCCTCCTGTGGAAGTTCTTCGAAAATTCCTGCATGCGGTTCGGGAGAATAAGTTGAAGAAGATCCAGTTGCCGCGACAGCAGATTCGCTGGAAGCACCGCCTGTTCGTTCAGATATCCTTGAGTTAGTTCGGCGTAACTTTCGAGCGAGCCAGTCCCCTGCATCAGTTGCGCGAAAGCGTCTTGGAGCACACCCCACCGGTCGAACGAGTCCAGGCAGGCTGAGAAAGCACCTCTCCAGTCTGAATACTTTACCCTGTAAAACCCGGCTTGG
>JAJYZJ010000022.1 GCA_021800035.1 archaeon | reverse complement strand
TCACAACTATCCGCGAATGCACCTGCACTGTTTTATAGCGCATCCCGCGCACTGCCAATCATAGGTTTGGTAATCTTAGAAAGAGTATCATCGTTGCTCTTCCACTTCTCGTGGGGGTACCTCTGCGTAATGGCTGTCGCTTTCAAGAAGAAGTCATTACTTGGTCTGGGTTTGCCAATGGGACTGGTAGACTTCATAACCGAATTCGAACCCGTGTTAGGTCTTTCGACATACGAGGGGTTGACATTTGTGCTGGGGCTCGCAAGCGTCTGTGCCGCTCTTAGTAGCACTAGGCAACTCCGAAAATCATTGATTCCGACAGAGCGAACCAATCTCACATAGCACGAGCGGTCTCTGCCTACAATGTTTAAGTGGTCTCTTTCTTTTGGGAAAGTCTATTTCATTATGGCGGTTGCACTCTCGCTCACCTCAAGTACCACCTTTACATCTGACGCAAGCCCAGCAGGGTCTGCGGTACTCCCTGAAGTTGTGCCGCTCATACTTCCGATGTTCACCGTTATCGGTTCGCGAATGGGCTAATGGTATTCGCAAGCGGCAAGGCTAAGGGTGAGCATGAGTACCTAATTACTTACGGCCCGAACCCTTCAAATGTTTTCACACCTATTGCCCTTTCGACGCTTAGCATTGCTATACTCGCTCTGGCGATTGTAGTTGCAGGATCTGACCGTTTGCAGATTGCGTTTCGCGGCCACATCTCTCCAAGATTCGCGGAACTCACCACTCTGTATTCAGTCCCAACAATCTATGCGACCGCAGTTTTTACGACTGTGGCGCGAACGCCCTGGTCGTCTCTAGCCACGCAGAGAATGGGTGTAAACTCTCCCGTAGGCATAGCGCCGGCGCTCGGCATAATACCTATACTCGCAGTTTTGAAGTTTGGGCAAACGCAAGGAAAGAAAATTTCAACCTTATTCCCCTGGCACGTGCGGCCTCACTTGTTTGCTTTTATCATACTCGCTAAGGCTATAGCCGCACTTTCAACCAAAAAATTAAACAGAGAGAGGTCTTTTTCAAATGCTTGGCTCTGCTGAGAGAAAAATTGACGCATGCAAATGACTTCCAATACAAGTGCTGGGTCAACTTTCATTGGAGGAACTGTGCCACCACCATCAATTCGGCTGGATTCAGTTTCTTCGGGTTATTATGGAAACAGAGGTTATCGAGGGATTCATACGGTTGAACGATAGGCCGGGTATCTATGTGGTGCCCGGACCCAACAGCGCTGGCAAGTCTACCCTGTTCAGAACCACTGCTGACATACTCAGGCCATATGCCGACAGGGTAGATATCAGATAGTCTACCAAGTGAATCCCGAGAAGCCAAAGAACAAATGGACTATCTCACACATATCAATGGCATTTCGGATGAATGGAACGTTTTCGATGCACTGAAATTCTACGTCGTAGTGAAACGAGGTAATGGGGAGGATGTGAACCGGGCGATAAAGCTACTTGGACTCGGGGAGTTGGCTCATGCCTACCCCCAACTCAGCCAAGGATGACAGAAGTAGGTTTCGATCGCGCAAATTTTCTTGCGAGAGAAGAAAATTTATCTCCTTGACGAAACAGTCAGCAATCTCAACCCCAAGGTTGCTAAGGAAGTCAGGGGGCTTGTACTCAACCCCAGCAAGAACAGAATCATACCTCATTCCTCGCACAATCTGTATGGGGCAAGGGGAATCGGCAATGCAGCCGTTACAATCAAATCAGGAGAACTCGCCATGTTTGGAAAAATCGATGAAATCAAAACAGAAAAATATGAAGTCAGGATACGAACGTTCGGAAACGGGGAGCTCTTTAGGAGATGTAAGAGGATGCAGAACACCCTATTTTGAGCTACCTGTACCCGGCTCTCCCAATTCTCCGCTTGGGACAACTTTAAAGCCAGAGGTTGCGCCTGTGTAACTACACTTAGGGCAGGTATAATTTCCCAAAGCACCTATCGTAAAACCCACTCCGGATCTTTTTTGTGAGAGCACTGGTCTCTGGAACTGATGACCGCACTCAGGGCACTCTATGAGTTTTTTGCGACTGCGGAGTCCAGGCACAACCAGAAGCGCCACAACAACAGTCGCCACTGCCGCAGAAAAGACCGCGACATATGGTGAAACCACAAATATTGCAGTCCTCGTTGCATTTTTAAGTGTATGTCGCCTTGGTGGGGCCGACGAAACGGCTATCTAAAGAACTCTTCGAGCGAATTCTGCATTTCACTTACTTCGCGTATCTTTACACCCTTCGAAATGGGATCATTGGCTACCGCCGATACCTCTTCCCGCCCGTTTAGTCCCTCGGAATAAGCATGTTCGACAACATTGTATCAGACAGAATACTTTAACAGAAGTCATGGCCCCTCTGACGCCTTCCTCGCGTGAGCGTGAAATGAAACCTATCAAGGTATAATCAAGGGTGGCAAGGCAAGTCCATTCTTGTGACGATTCCCCCCGACCGTAGCCAGCTAAGGAGTCTAAGCCACCCTGCCCGTATACCACCTCCTTTCTACCACTCTCGGCGCCAGATTCTTTCCTGTTCGTCGGCCCAATAGCCGCCTTCCAGCCTTGTATCTGTGGATAATGCAAGACGTGTAAACTGAAACCCATGTCTAACTCATTTGAACGGAAGCAGTTGGTGATAAATCTGGCAAAGTCGGATAGAAGAACGGAGCTAAAACAAAGATGTCAGACTGTCAAGATCGTCACGTAACAACTAAAGAGTCAGGGGTAGCGCTCTAATTGTGTGAAGGATCGGCATAATGAGTTCAGGAAAATAGTCCACAATAGGGACTCAATCAGTCCGTTCCAACTTTGGGTTTCGACTTCTGGAGGCTGGAATGCGTGGAAATCCCTTTCTTCTGCCTGAAGAAAAAATTGAAATCTGTGATTTAACTATTTGTTCTCTCAGTCAGAGCTTGCGGACAAACGCACTTTTACCCGCATCACGGGTGAATTTGCGGACTCGTTGGAGGCCTCCCTTCCCCTCGCACAGGTTTAAATCATTGAGAATCCAAAGAGTTACGGCTTGAAGATTCTAGCGCTCATGTCAGGCACGTCTCTTGACGGTGTGAGCGTGGGCTATTCCAAGATAGAAAAGCTACGACCGCATAAGGGGAGCCTCATTAAAAGCGCTGTCTTTGCCTACCCACGAGAAATTACACAGGCACTGGCCGGACTTGCTGGTGGAAAACGATGCACTGCAGAAGACCTAGCAATCGTTCACAGAGCCGTGGGAGAGCATTACGCTGACGTTGTGGAGCGATTTCTTGAGAGGTATGCCCTACCGTACCCAGAGTTGATAAGCATACATGGTCACACAGTCCACCACAAGCCAAGAAAAAAAGGTAGCATTACGTTCCAAATAGGAGATCCCTCACCAGTGTTTGTTAGGGCGGACGTGCCAGTCGTGTCTGACTTTCGCAGCGCAGACTGCGCCGCCGGAGGCCAGGGAGCCCCGCTAGTCGCCGTAGCAGATTACCTGCGATATTCGGACGATACCCGCACGCGTGCGATAGTAAATATCGGGGGGATTGCCAATCTCACTTACCTTGAAGCTCGTAAAGGAATAGACAGCGTCGTGGCGTTTGACACGGGCCCTGGGGTCTTGCTCATCGATGCAGCCGTAAGAAAGCTGACAAGAAATAATTATTCCTACGACAAAGATGGAAAGCTCGCGAGGCAGGGGGAAGTTTCAAAGAAACTGATGAGTGCTATCCGGCAACTCGATGGCTACGAGAATCAATCGATTCCCAAAACAACTGGACGGGAACGCTACGGAAAGATGTTTCTGCAAAAAGTCCTTGACAAGGCGAAAACTATGGCTCTAAGCCCTGCGGACATTGTAGCGACGATCAGCGCCTATACGGTCTTAATGATAACGCTGCATTTACGCTCTCTCGAACTAGCTCGAAGTGGTGCAGACGAAATAATTCTTGGAGGAGGCGGGTCCAAGAATCTATTTTTGTTGTCGCAGCTAAAGGAAGCTCTGCCCCACATTAAAGTGTCGACACACGAAGATTATGGTATTCCCAGAGATTCATGGGAAGTTTACGCGTTTGCGGTCCTGGGTTACCTTGCATTCCACCATATAACTGGTAACATACCTAATGCCACCGGAGCTTCTCGGGCGGTAGTGCTGGGCCGAATCAATTATCCATCAACTCGGTCATTGGAGTAGCGGGTCATTGAATTGGCGCTAAGGGACTTGCTCAGGGCTGAAATTCAGAAGAAGAGCTTTACTGCGTGCGCATACTGCATACTAAAAGATACAGAAATCACCGAGCTTGAGGCGCTTGGGCGCACAGGCGAGGACTATCTGGGCGAAGAAATTAACGAAGAAACCCTGTTCGACATGGCATCGGTTACCAAACCAGTCGTAGTTGCCACGGTGATGGGACAGCTAATCGAGTCCGGAAAAATTTCTTTGACAACAAAAGTGAGAGATATTGAAGAAGCGTTTAGGCCACCCGATAAATCTGAGATAACTCTTGGCCAGCTGCTAAACCATACGTCAGGTCTGTTATGGTGGAGCCCACTTTACAAAGATTGCAGGTCGCCATTGGAGGCTGTACGAAAAATCGGCTCCATGCAGTTAGAGTACCGGCCTGGGAGCAAAGAGATATACTCCGATCTGGGCTACATAGCACTCGGCGTTATTCTGGAGAAACTGGAAGGTGCCCGCCTAGACGAAGTAGCCCACAGAAGAGTGTTCGAACCAATTGGGATGCGGTACACAAGATACCTGCCAGATGCTCATAAATACAAGATTGTGCTCACCGAAAAGTATGCAAACCGCCCCTGGGGACCGGGGCTCGTGCATGACGAAAACTGCTACTTTCTGGGGGGAATAACCGGACATGCGGGAATGTTCTCAAACATCTTGGATGTGTCAAAGTTTGCGCGTGAACTCCTCAGGCGCAATGAGAAGTCATTCCCAGCCAGCGCTATCAGAATGTTTCACGACCGCTCGAATGCCAGTCTCGGCGGTGATCACAGTTACGGCTGGATGTTCAATACAGGACCAACCACATCGTTCGGAGCTGGATTTCCTGAAAATTCAATCGGCCACACGGGTTATACGGGGACTGGGCTCTGGTTAGACCTCGACTCAGGTTTCGCTACTATTCTCCTTACCAACAGGGTGTTCTATGGTAGAGAAGCCCAAAGAATCCTAGAAGTAAGGCGGTCGTTCAACAACGAAGCGACCAAGTTATACCTTTCTCACAGGATTTGAGGATGCAACCCCTCCAGGTTGCTGACCCTTGTAGCTGTACCGAATCCAAACGGTCAACCGTTATCGCCTCCCGGCACGCGGACCCGAATATCTCAAGCTCGACCCTATCATCTATGGCACCATCAGATTACCCGCGTCGGTCCAACGTGGCTTAGATAAATCACACCTACGAAAAATGTGACTCTTCTGGCACGTGCAAAGCCTCAGTCCGGAACAGATATCAGAGGGGCCTAGTCGTAAACACTATGGCAACAGCCATCCATTACGATTTAATCATAATAGGGAGCGGCTCGGCCACAAACATACTAGAACCGATAATACAGAGAAATCCCAAAATCAAAATAGCGTTGATAGATAAAGACGAACCAGGAGGAATCTGCCTTACCCGCGGGTGTATCCCATCAAAAATCATGCTTTATCCCGCAGAGCTTGTACGCACAATCGAAGAAGCACAGGCCCTTGGCATTGACGCTGAAATCAAGAAAGTAGATTACGTTGGAATCATGGAAAGAATGAGAGCTCTTATTGATAAAGATATCAATTCAATTCGGCAAGGATTGTCCGCCTCCAGAAACATCGATTACTACCAATCTGTCGCAGAGTTCGTGGGACCATATGAGCTAAAGGTACAGGACAAGTATATCAGGAGTGAGATGATTTTTCTCGCGACAGGATCCCAACCAGTAGTTCCTAAAATCAAAGGTCTCGAGTCGGTAGGATATCAGACGAGTGACTCCATTATAAGAATGGAAATGATGAAACTGCCGGAATCTCTCGCCATAATTGGAGGAGGCTATATCGCCGCTGAATTCGGTCACTTTTTTTCTGCCATGGGCGCTCGGGTGACCATCATTGGCCGAAATCCGCAGTTCCTCCCACAGGAAGAGCCTGAGGTGTCAGAGCTCGCCAAGCGGGAACTCGGGAAACACATGACAATTCTGACAGGTCATGAGGTTTTAGAAACAGAAATGAGCCATGGGCAGAAGAAGAAAAGAATCACAGCACTCGAAACGCGCTCTGGGAGAAAGGCAGTTGTAGAGGCTGAAGAAATACTCGTAGCGGTTGGTAGGGGGCCACTAGGCAATATCCTGCACCCTGAGAGAGCGGGCATAAAGACGACCAAAGATGGATGGATACAGGTAAACGAATACTTGGAAACATCTCAGCCCAATGTCTGGGCTATGGGTGACGCTGACGGCAATTACCCTTTCAGACATGTAGCGAACTATGAGTCTGAAGTAGTCTACTATAACGCTATACTAAAACAGAAGATCAAGGTCGACTACCACGCAGTGCCGCACGCCGTCTTCACAGTTCCGGAGATTGCAGCGGTAGGGCTCAGGGAAAGAGAGGCCTCACAGTTTTATGGAGCGAATAATCTGCTGATAGGCTATGAAAGGTATGAAGACACCGCAAAGGGAGAGGCGATGAATGTCAAGAATTATTTCGTCAAGGTAATCGTCAACGAAACCAACGGAACAATTCTGGGCGCTCACATCATCGGTCCCCAAGCATCGGTGCTTATACAAGAGATAATCAATCTTATGTACGCTCCCGGTCACGGCCCGCGAACGATGTTGAACGCGCTGCATATCCATCCCGCTCTGAGCGAGGTGGTGCAGAGAGCTTTCGGTTCACTCATGCCGCTCGAACATTATCATGAACACGTGTTAGCTGAAATATTGCCCAACGAGAACGGCTAATGCAGTATACGCTTCCCTTTTTGCTGCTCATAAAAGCACCAATACTCCGGCCTTGCAGCAGTATGGATTTTGATTGAGCCAGAATCAATTTGACCCTTGGCGGATCACTAAAGACACGACCCAGCAAAAGATAGCCAGACATTAGACACATCACGCGAAACGACGCGCGCCGATGGGAACCAGACACTGGAAGCGGTAAAGAGAAACGGCCAAATTACGGAACTGATAGCAATGTAATGAAATAGCGGCGATATAAAGCCTTACTATACCTTCTTGCCACAATTCGGACAGTAAACCGAGCCGGGCGACAGACTTCCACCACATTGCTGGCACGCTGCCTCTGGGGATGCCTGGGTCTCGGCGACTGTCGATTGCTCAACCGAATTTGAGGCCGCCGCTTGGTTTGACTGGGATTGTGAAGGTAAACTATTTGTCCCAGGAGGCGCCGGGACAGGCTGGGAAGGGGGCTGTTTCTCCTTTCCCCGCGGTGAGTTGTATGGAGTACTCTTCCACTTGCGGAAAGAGCGATACTCCATTAATACCCCGAGTACAACCAAGAGCAGAGCGAAAGATTGAAAGACTGTCCCTCCAAAAGAAGTTGAACGCCCAGTTACCACTTTAGCCACCAGAAAAACAAAATTCCCTGAAGAAGCCAGGGTCCCATAGAAGGCTGAAATCGCGTCTGGTGAACCTACGTGATAGTATGCATAATTCGTGCCCTCAGCATACTTTGTTCCATTCAGGGAGAATGTCGCTGATGCAGGTGGAGACACGTACGTCCCCGGCCCTCTCAAAGAGACCATATAAGTCAGATTCATAGATTGGCCCGGCGCAAGGGAATACTGGGATTCGGAAGTGGAACCGGATATCACTTGAAGCCCTCCCAGATAATCGTTCACGAAGAGGCTATCATTGACGACGATGTCATTTAGCCCTTCGCTGCCCAGGTTTTTCAAGCTCAGCACTACCTTCAATTTCCCTCCCTGGGTTCGTTCCAGACTTTTTGTAAACTGAATCGACGGGGGAAAATCGTAGTTGAACTTGGCCAGAGTACTTGAGGGGCTGATGGTTCCAGACGGAGGTACACTTAGCAAAGTGACTTTGTTCCCATCAGAAATTTCTGTCGAATTGAGCGCAGCCTGCGCAGTTGGATAGAGCGTCTGGCTCAAGTAAGCAACAAACGTATAATTACTAATCAGAGTAAGTCTACCACTTGAGGACGGGCCTGAGCCGCCATTAAACAGGTTTGTTATACCCAGGGTTGCCCCTGCACCACTAGGATAGCCCAGTGCCAAAAGCGAAAACGCGGAGTCTTTGGCGAAGCTCATTGGCGAGTTGTAATTAAACGCCTGAGAGAGAGTAACACTGAATCCGTTATTTGATGGCTGAAAGACCCCCTCTTTAAGGGAGGCGTCGACCACAAAGGCGCCCAGCCCCCGAAGAGGTGTAACGGTTGAAGTTGCATTTGATGGAATCCATTTGAACAGTCCATGCGCGACCGCTGTGAGATTTTGTTCATTCACGAAGCCTGCAACGAAGAGGTTTGCATTGACGCTGCCGGGAGTCTCGCCAGGTACTAGATAGCCTGAAGAAAGACCACTTGACAGCAAATCGATGAGGCCCGAGTCGTGCATCGAAGGGAGCAACTGAGCCGACAGAGTTTCTGCGGCTGTTGCCATTGAAGTGTCAGTGAGGTAGATTGCTATGCAGCCAGATGGAAGCACAAAAGTCGAGTTTGAGAGCGGTTGGGAAATCGATGCAGTATTTATAGCAGCAAGAAGTGTGAAGTCGCTGAAGCCCGTTAACTCGCTTATTCCAGATAACACGCTCGCGGCTTGAGGGGGAACACCTGAACAGGAATAGTCGAAACCGATGATAATCAGTCCGCCAGGCACATAGGTGAGGTACTGCTGTATGCTCGGGGGCAGGATCTCCGCCGGAAGGTATTGGGAAAGCCCCGCCTGAGAGATTACAAGCGCTAAGCTAGCCTGGGAAAGCTCACTTATTGCACCCGAATCGCTTCCCGCAGGCTGAACGGACGTAGAGAGCACCGCGAATGCGTTTGCGACGCTACCGTCGGGTGTGATAAGGGCAGCTGCAATCTCGCTATAGTTCAGAACCGATGTCCCGGTTGGAGAAAATCTCGTCCGACTATCATGATTGCCCGCCCCCGACAGAGTTGCGGGAAGAAGCTCCCCAGGTTGTGTGGAAGTATTGAAAGCATGAGCAACCGGTGCTAGAAACAGCACCAAAAGGAGAATGGCTACGAGTGGCTTGCTTTTATTCCCAGACTGTTCCAAACCGCCGTGATTCCCCTCCCTCATCGCTGATCGGGCCTTTAGATGTGTCGTAAGCCTGCGCATGAGGTAGCCTGCCACTCCAGCTGAGATGAGCAATAACGCCAGTCTCTCAATACTCTGTATAATCAATCCCAGAATGAATGAGGTAAAAAGCTGAGTAGCAAAATTCTGAGCCCCCTGCCTACTTGGTGAACTGACCTGATGGGACAGAAGGCTCTGCAGTTTTGAAATAAAACCTGTCAATTCATTGAACAGCGGTTCACGCAAAATGGAAGCTATGCTTGTCCCCGGTGGAAACGGAGGGAACCCGGGTAGCTTAATGGGGCCAGTCGGAGCGGTGACATTGTGAAATCCTGAAAATCGGACCGAAGAAATAGTCTGGTCAATTGGTGCAACTGATCCTGCTACACCGAGTAGCGATACCAGCAGTAATACAGCAAGAATGATGCCTACAAGTATTGCTGTACCTAGAGCCCCTTTTACGCTGCGCATGAATATCCCACAGCAGATTCCGGCGATAACCCACCCTGCTGCAACGGCCACGTAACCCAGAGGGTTCCCAGCAAAGAGGAAGATGAAGGCCATTACAAATCTGAGTGGGGCGCCGAAAGCTGGGCCCAACCAATTCAGGAGAGGAGAGAAATATGACCCCAGAACATAGTAAACGTATATGGTTGTTATAGTCGTACTGAAAACTAATGCCCCAAGTTTACTCAAGGCGACCACCGGTCCCCTGCCGGGCACAGAACCCAAGCAAAGAGTAAAGGGTCAAAAGCAAAAGGAGGGAATGGGCGAACCGAATTCCAGCCAAGTCACACTTTGGCCCTAATCCATCCACGGGGCCTGCTCCAGAACTCGGTCTTATATAGATTTCGGTATTTGTCTACTCAAGCCCATTTTGTAACGTGAACGGTTCGGTGCCAAATGACGACGAGGATTTTAACCGATTATAGGTCCAGCGGTACCTCCAAGTAGTCCCTTTCTCGATTGGTAGCCAACGTAAGGAATGTCTCCGGATTGGGTCAGGCCGGATTCGAACCGGCGACCTCCACCGTGTAAGGGTGGCGTCCTGACCAGGCTGGACGACTGACCCGCAGACGCACGAGCTTATGCATAACGGAACCGTTTCTCCGCACCGCAGCTGCTGCACCGCCATATCGCTCGCCCTTCTATCAACCTGACGGATGCAGTACGAGCTGGCATCAGCAACCCTCCACACTTCTTGCACCTGATCACACGCAGCAGCTTAGGGACCTTGAGATTTCCTCTGAGGCAAGCGTCCCATGCCTGGGAGAGTTTCGTATTGGCAAGGGGTAGATCAAGTCTCGAAGCAGTAATAGCCTCTGTTATCAGACGCTGGACATCGGACCCGGTCGGTTTCTGTTTTTTGGTCACTCCTACTCATCTCACTGGTACACCCAGTAAGTGCTCCGACGTCGCGCCGGTAATCCGAACACGCACCCACGCTCCCAGGAGGCTGGAATCGCAGGGCAGATGGACCTTCACATAGCTCGTGGTCCTTCCCTCGCACCTTTCGCCTTCTCGCGCAGCTGTAACCAGAACTTCACAATTTTCTCCTACCAAGCCTGACAGTTTGGAGAGATGAAGCTTTTGTACTACCTTGGCCGCTTGCTCACTCCTACGTTTTTTTAGCCGCTCATCAAGCTGATCAAAGAAAGAAGCGCGGGTGTGCGGCCTCGGCGTGAACCGGAACATGTGCACCTTGTCGAACGCGCCACTTTCAATCAGTCTTAGAGTGTTACGAAAGGCGTCTTCGTCTTCCGTAGGATATCCAACCATAATGTCTGTTGCTACTCTCAGTCCATCAACCTCCGCCTTCATTTTTCTGACCTCATCCACGACTGTCCACGGATCGTAGTCTCTATTCATGCTCTTAACTTCCCTCGCGTCGCCCGCCTGCAATGGCAGGTGCAGAAACTTGAAGACCTTGTCGCGATTGAGCACCTTCCCCAATTCACTCCAGAATCCTAGTGCACCGCTAGGGTTCATCATTCCTATACGAATCATGTAATTTCCTCTGACTCCAGATACGATCCTTTCAACCAGCTGAGGCAGCCTTGTAGCAGGAGGTTCCAGATAGTCCGCGTTGTCCATTGATGTGAGGTCGATTTCGACAGCACCTCTGCCTACTGCGATTCGAACGGCCTGTTCAATCTCCGCTGATGATCTGCACCACATGGTGGGCCTTGCAAGCTTTGTAATGCAAAAGTGGCAATTACTCGTGCAGCCTTGTGATATCTTGACAGGATATACTTTTGTCCCGGGGGATGCTTCCAAGCCTGTAAGGTTCAGCATCCGACCGCCGTAAAGTACTGAGCCCGGTTTCGCACGTATTGCATCGACAAGTCCCTCCGAATCTCCGCCACTCATGACCACCGCGCCAGGAAGTTCGGCTCTCAAGCGCCCAGGTCGGGAGTTTGCCAGACAGCTGGTTATCACCACGCGCTTCCCCAGCCTGCTGAATTTCTTCGCATCTGAAACTATTCGGTCTTCGGTTTCGTTTCGTACCGCACATGAGAACACTACCACTGTATCAGCCTGCGATTCCCCGGTGACTGTGAATCCCTTCGACGCTACGAAACTCTCCGCAACCTGTGCGTCGGCTTGGTTCATGGTACACCCGTATGTGCGGAAAGCCACTCTTTGTGGATCCGATTTCAAATGATTCGCCTAGTGTACCCGAGAACCGTCCGCGACCTCCTTTAGAGGAACCAGTATGGAGACCACCCCGCCGGCTTCCGCAGCGAGCAGCATCCCCTGCGACACGACACCCGCGAATCTTGACGGCTTGAGGTTGTTTATGACAACCACTTTCTTTCCCACGAGGTCAGTTGGATCGTACTGGTCAGCTATACCGGAAACTATCGTCTTTGTCTCTCTGCCCAAGCGGACGCGGAGCTTCAGAAGTTTCTTTGTATCTGCAACATTCTCTGCCGCAACTACAGTGGCCACTCGAAGATCGAGTTTTGAGAAATAGTCAATGTCGACCTCTTCGCTGTTTTCAGCGCTTATCCGAAGCATCATGTCAGATATCATCTGCTCAGTTACCTTCTGGTATGGCGGGGCTGGACGTCCTATCACAGAGTCGGGGGGAAGCTCCTTTTCGAGAGCTTCGTAGCCACTTTCGTATGAATTCAAGCCCAACATGACGCTTGTCCTCTTCGTAAAGTTGGGCAGATAAGGCGCAGAAAGTATCGTGAGCGCCCTGGCAAGACTTACAGATACGTAAATCACGGTTTCCGCCCTCTTCGGGTCGGTTCTTAGGAGATTCCAGGGAGCACTCCTCGTTAGGTATCTGTTGCCGTCTCTTGCGAGCGAGATTATAGCCTGAAGACCAGACCTGAACTCGAACGAGTCAATGGATTCGATCACCTTCTTCTTGGCATCCGCGACCCTTACAATGAGCTCTTCATCCTCTGGTGTGACTTTCGCCGGGGCGGGCACCCTCCCACCGAATTTATCGCTCACAAAACGCAACGCACGGTGCACAAAGTTGCCCAGTGTGTCAACCAAGTCGGCGTTCACCCTTTCCTGAAACTCTTTGAACCTGAAGTCAAGATCGTCAGTTAGAGGTGCACCTTCGATTAGGTAGTACCGCAAAAAGTCCGGGTCGAATTGCTCAAGAAAGTCTTCAGCCAGAATAATCCAGCCCGAGCTCTCGGACATTCTCTTCCCTTCGAGGTTCAGGTGACCGCTCGCTATGATACTGTTCGGTAACCGAAGTTCTGTTCCCAAGAGCATTGCGGGCCAGAAAATCGCATGTTGATACACCATCCCCTTACCAATAAAGTGGACAATTCTAGACTTCGGGTCCTTCCAGTAATCTTCCCAGCTTGCTCCGCTTCTATCCTGAATCGCTTCCTTGACGAAGCTCACGTAGCCGATGAGTGCGTCGAACCAAACGTAAAACACCTTCCCCTCAGCACCAGCTAGAGGGACCGGCACGCCCCACTCCAAGTCCCGAGATATGCTGAAATTTTCGAGGCTTGCTGAAAGAAACTGTTTGAGCAGGAATTCCCGACCGTAAACCGGAAGCACCGGGTCATTACCCGATATCCAGTCCTTAATCCGGTCTCGGAAGTCTTCAAGCTGCAGGTACCATTGCAAGGTTGGCTTCTTTTCCGTCGACTCCCCGCATATCGCACAAACCGGCTCTAGCAAGTCCTGTTTGTCCAACGCACGCCCGCAGTTCTCGCATTCGTCTCCGCTGGCCCGCAGATAGCCGCAGAATCTGCATTTGCCGTTTACATAACGATCAGGGAGAAATCTCTGGTCCTTCCTACAGTAATTCTCTTCGGATTGAGCCGACTTGATGCTGCCCTTTTCTTGCAGTCTAGCAAAAAACCACTGGACCGTTTGGTGATGAACTCTGCTCGTAGTTCTCCCAAAGTAATCGAAATGAATGCCGACCCGCGCGAGAACTTGTTTGTCCAAGTCGTGATACCTTGTAGTTATCTCGAGAGTGGATACTCCTTCGCTCGTAGCCCGAAGCGCGGCGGATGTACCATGCTCGTCTGTCCCGCAAACAAACAGCACGTCGTCACCCAGTGCCCGGCGCATGCGAACGAAGATGTCCGCAGTCACGAAGGTCCTGAAGCGATCAATGTGCAATTCTTCATTCGCACTTGTTAGGGCGGCTGTCACGAGAACTTTTGCCAAACGCGGGTGACCTTTGGCGACTAGAGGGCTTTCGGCGTATAAGAGCGCTCCGCCCTGCTTTCGTGCTAGACATGCTTAACGGGCACTCCCTAGAGACCCAAGACTGATTTGAAGCCTGTCACTGGGTGGCTATGGCAGCACTTACACCTTCAGTCCTCCGCAGATGCTCTCCTACTGCCTGTCAAGTCGCAAGACTCCGCCCGGGCGGGCATACGCCACCTTCCCATGCACAATTGTCGCGATAGGCTTTATCTCTTTTAGGCTGCTGACTTGGTCGGGAAGGTCTGGGGGGAATACTGCGAAATCTGCATTCAGACCTACTTCGATCCTACCTAAAGTATCGTCCAAACCCAGAAGCCGCGCGCTGCCACTTGTATAGCAAGTCACCGCCTCTTCGAGCGATAGACGCTGACGTGGATAGGGAGAGTTGACTGCGTAATGGATGCCATACATCGGACCGAGCGGCATTGTATCGGAACCGAATCCAAGCTTGAATCCTCTTTTCAAAAAGTCCCTGTAATTGTTGTTGCGTTCTAGCCACTCTGTTCCCAGTCTTTCTTCATACATTCCTCCAGGAAGAGCCCATTCCAGAAAGTTCGGCTGGCAAGAAAGAAGAGTAGTCGAAGCGTTGAGTTGGTCCAGCGTTTCCTCCTCGACTAGCTCGAAGTGTTCGATGGAATTCGTTCTGGAACTTAGAGCGAATGTTTTTACGGCTACAGAAGTTGCCAGTTCTCCAATTGCGTGTGCGGCCACTGGGATTCCCATTCCCCATAGCCTCTGGCAGAGTGCCTGGAATTCTTCTTTGTTCGCCCTCAAATTTTGCCCTGGCCAGCCAAGATGCGCGGCTGTGCTCGAGCCGATCGAACCATCCAGAAATGTCTTCACCCCCCAATTTTCAGGGCTCTGCTGGTAGTCGGCATACAGTTCGTCACTGAAAATCATACGGACAACGGTGAGCGGCTTCTCGAGCGCATCATATGCCTGGAGCGTGTCTCTATTCACGTTGTCACGCACGGCGGTGACACCCTCGCGCAGTGCCACATTAAACGCGATTCTGAGCGCCTCAAGCCGCTCCGCCCAATCGGGCTCTACGAGTGGCTCAAGGAGCTTCAGGTCTGACTCCTTCAGTATCCCATCATTTGCATCTTCCCTGTGGACGATTCTGAGCGCCGCGGTATTCAGCGTGGCCATATGCCCGTCCCTCCGATATGCGACCACAGGCGAACTCGTGAAATCAAGGTCCCCCTTTCGCAGGTAATCCTTTTCCTTCCATTTTGACTCGTCCCATTTGTAGGCTACTACCAAGCGCCGAGTATGGGTCGCCTTTTTCAGCAATTCTATCGCCTCAACTTTGGAGCGCGTTGCCGTGAGGCTTGTACGAAGGTGCTCCAAGCCAAGGGTGAGAAGGTGGGTGTGACCGTCGACGAAACCCGGAAGCACCCAGCTACCGCCCAGATCTCGAGTGTGCTTTGATTGCTCTTCTGGATCCTTGCCTATTAATGAAATCTCGCCATTCTTTATGCCTATAGCATCGGCGTCTTCTCGACCAAAGATCGAGCAGTTTTTCATCAGCAAGTCGAATAATCTTTGCCCACAGCGGCCCATCCGAGCTGTATATAAAGACCTATTCCAAGCCTCGTCAGCCTCACGATGGAGTTCCGTCGAGCTCCAGACAAGCTCAGATGCGTAATCGTGAGCCTGACACAGGAGTACTTATACGGGAGTTCAGGGCTGTGCTCGGTCATGGGTTCGCGGTCTCCGGACGACACCGACCCTACTCCAATCTCATCTGAGCAGGCAATACGCGAGCAGTCTTCTCAAGTTACAGAAGCTACCGGCACCACCTTCTATAAGAAGAGGGGGCAGATCGAGCTAACCGAAACTTTTCCGCAGGAATCTTATCTCTGGAACCCCGACTTCCATCCTACGCCCATCACGAAGAGGACCTGGGGGGCGGGAACATTTTTCGCGATTTGGCTGGGCATGGTCGTAATCATACCCACATGGACACTTTCCGCAGTTGGTATGGGTCTCGGACTGAACTGGTCCACTGCATTGATTCTCATGTTCCTTGGAAACCTAATAGTTCTCATTCCGACGCTTGTCCAGTCTCACGGCGGTGCGCGATATGGAATGGCCGAGCCACAGCTAACCAGAACTCGCTGGGGAATATATGGCGCACAGGTGCCATCGTGGATTAGAGCCATAATATCGATGGGCTGGTGGGGCGTAGAGTCATTCATAATCGCTGAGGCGGCTGGATACATATACCTTCTCTCAAGCGGGGCAAATTTGTCCGCGCTTGGCAGTACCCTGACGCCGGGGTCCTTACCCCAGCACTTCCCTGCTGTCTTCTGGACAACATTCGCCCTCGTCATAGCGGCTCAGCTTCTGCTATTTTGGAAGTCGCCACCAATCGAAGCGCAGCCCGCACTGAAATGGCTGGCAAGGCTGGCCGCCCCCGTGATGATAGTAGGGTTTGCCGTGATGTTCTATTACTTTCTCTCTGCAGGAAATTTCAACTTTACTCCGATAACGAGCTACAAGTCCACTTTAACCGGGACGGCTTACTGGCTCGCGGTTATCGCATTCCTAAACTCGAACGTTGCGTACTGGGCTACCATGGCAGTAAGCATGCCCGATTACACGCGTTACGCCAAATCCCAGTTCTCGCAAACGTTTGGCCAGATCCCGATGCCGCTCATGATGATGGTTGTGGGAGCCATGGGACTCCTCGGAGCGGGGGCTGCGGCAAGCGCGGGCTGGATACACATAAACACGGCTTCGCTCTTTGGTTATGACCCGGTGGGCTTGATCGCCCTGCACTTTCCGACCTTGCTTGCTTATGCCTTGCTCGTCGTGATAATAATTGCCACCTTTACCGTGAACGTGTTCGCTAACTCTGTAGCCCCGGGCTATGACATAGCGAATACTTACGCAAAGAAGCTGACCTGGTTCAGGGGAATACTGATTGGAGTTGTGTTCAGCTTGGCTGTTGGAGCATACTCCGCCTATAGCAGCGGGGGCTACGCATACGTTTTTGGCTGGCTACTGGCATATGGAGCATTACTCGGGGGGGTTGAAGGGGTTATCTTCTTTGATTACGCCCTTCTACGAAGGTTCAAGTTTGAGTTGAGGGATGTCTTTCTGGCGCGTGGCAAGTTCAGGTATATCGGAGGGGTGAATCCCGCAGCAATCATCGGATTCACAGTGGGAATCGTAGTCACTTATCTGAACCACTGGGGAATAACGGCAGCCACGTGGTCCCAGTTCCTTTATAACAATTCCTGGGTGACGGCTTTCCTGATATCCGGAGTTGTGTACACGATTCTTATGGCAGCGTGGGTGATCCCTCGCTACCAACCTCACCTCAAAGGCAACATCATCAAAGGTTACACCAGTCAGGAAGTAGAGGCTCAATTTTCTGAACCACTGCAAGGCGAATTAGCGGGAGCGGAAGAGCAGACTGACCAGCAACAAAGGAGGCATTCCTGATAAAGCCTTTAGTACAAGGCTATGGGTGATAACATGTGAAAATCGCACTTGTACAGATGACCTGCACACAAAAGAAAGAAGACAACGTCAGCAAAGCAGTGAATCATATAGAAAGCGCTGCCAAAGCTGGCGCAAAAATAGTTTGTCTCCAGGAGCTGTTTAACACAATATACTTTGCCTACGAACAGGACCCGAAATATTTCGACTTGGCAGAGACCATTCCAGGTGAAACGACTGGCATCATTTCCGATGCAGCTAGGAGCCACAGCGTAGCAGTTATTGCTCCGATTTTCGAGCGCGACACAGAGGTTCCCGGAACATTCTATAACACCGCGGTTGTAATTGACTCAAATGGAAAAACAGCAGGAAAATATCGCAAAGCCAGTCTGCCACAACTGCCGCACTATGAAGAGAAGTTTTACTTTAGGCCAGGAAACCTAGGCTATCCCGTCTTCAACCTTAGTGACATAGGTGCGAAAGTCGGAGTTATACTTTGTTATGACAGGCACTTCTTGGAGGGACCCCGCATAGAAGCGCTAAGGGGAGCCCAGATCGTGTTCGTGCCCACGTGCACATCGTTCTATCCAGAGCTTTGGGAGCTAGAGCTAAGAGCCCATGCATCGTTCAACACGATATTTGTCGCCGGCCTGAACAGGTGTGGGGCAGAGTTTCCGGGACAATCTGAAGAGTACTACGGGCAGAGCATGCTGGTTGACCCCAAGGGAAAGGTTTTATCCAAGGCAGGTCGTGGAGAAGAAGTATTTCTTGCAGAAGCAAACTTGTCTGAAGTCGATGACAGGCGACGCATAGCACCATTTCTAAGAGATAGAAGACCCGAGCTGTACTCGGAAATTACGGCCCACCTGTAGGGTCGAGGGCCGCGCTTCTAGACACGGGTTGGAGAGTTATCGAAGTGGCCGCTATCAAATTCGGGGTGATTTACAACGCCAGAAATCCTGCGGAGACTCTGAGATCCGTTCAGATAGCCGATTCTGCAAACATGTGGCTGGCCGGCACTTATGACTCTCATTTTCTCTGGCAAGAGCCATGGATTCATTATGCGACTTGGGCGATAAGCACTAGGAACATTCATATCGGTCCCTTCGTCACCAACCCTCTTACAAGACACATCACAGTGACAGCGAGCGCCGCAGCTACTCTTAGTGTAGTTTCCCAGAATAGGGCATTCATAGGTCTCGGTAGGGGAGATAGCGCGGTCAGGACAATGAAGAAGAGTCCTGCGAGCCTGGACGTGCTCGAGTCGAGTATACAAAGGTTGAGGAGGTTGACATCAGGAGAGCCTGTACTGATAGATGGCGCCGAAGTACGAATTCCTTGGGCGAATGAGCGCGTACCAATCTACGTCGCAGCTTACGGGCCAAAAGCACTCGAGCTCGCCGGCAGGGTTGGAGACGGTGTGATACTACAAATTGCCGACCCACAAGTAATCAAGTGGAGCCTCGAAAGGGTTAGGAGGGGCGCAAAGGCAATCGGCAGAAAGCTAGAAAATTTCGAGGTTATATCAGCCTCGGCATGGTGCATCGACAGCGACATTACTCGCGCAAGAAAGGAGACCAAATGGTTCCCTGCCATGGTTTCCAATCATGCGATTGACTTGCTGGCAAAATATCCCAGAGAAGAGTTACCCGAGAGCCTCGTGAAAGGAATGGAGCGCCGTGGCGGCTACGACTACTGGGAACACGCAAGAAAGGACGCACACCACCTTGATTTCGTGACGGATGAGATGATAGATCAATTCAGCGTGATAGGCAGCGTGTCCTCAGTTCTTCAGCGAATTGAAGAGCTCAGGAGCGTAGGAGTGACTGCTGCTGTGGCCTACCTTCTGGGAGATGATTACGAGAACCAGACTTCCCAGATGGCGAAGAAGGTGGTTTCGTTTTTTGATCGAGAAAAGTGAGCTCAACGGACAAATCCAAAGTGATGGCGGAAGGAACCAATCCGGCCCCCCCATCCTACGCATTCTTTCCGTCATAACCTAAGATTGGTAAAGCTAAATTGGACAAAATCATAATCAATGCTCGTGTAGCAACGGAAACTGACGTCTTTGAAGCCGATATCGGAATCAGGGATGGTAAAATTGCCGCATATTCACACCATATGCCCTTGGAGGGCGCAGAGACCATAGACGCCAAAGGAAGACTCGTTGTTCCGGGTGTAATAGACGCGCACACGCATATGGATTTCCCCTTCATGGGTACTACTTCGGCGGACGACTTTGGTTCTGGCACAGTAGCTGCCGCGTGCGGGGGTACTACCGCAATCATAGATTTCATTCTCCCGAAACAATCACAGTCGCTGCTTGAGGCTCTGCATGATTACAGGTCTAGGGCAGATCCGCTTGTCGCAGTGGACTATGGTCTGCACATGATTTTTAAGCAAGAAAACTTGTCTGAGTTGGAAAGCATTCCCCAGCTCGTAAAGGAAGGGATTCCGAGCTTCAAGCTATTCATGACATATAGAAAAGAGGGGCTAATGCTAGACGACAAGTCGCTCTTTAAGGTGATGCAGAAAGTAGGTCAGACGCACGGGCTTGTAGCCATCCACGCGGAAAATAATGGCATCATTGAAAATCTGGTTGAAACCAATCTTGATGCAGGAAACTTTTCTGCAAGGTACCACGCACTCAGCAAGCCTTCTCTCGCCGAGGCCGAGGCGGTAGGCAGAGCCGCACTCCTAGCGCACGCCGCAAGCGTACGAAGTTACATAGTTCATCTTTCCAGCGCGTATGGGGCCGAGGCTATAGAATACGCCCAATCAAAAGGCTATGACATCTTTGCAGAGACCTGTCCCCACTACCTTGTGCTTACCGATGAGGTGTATGACAGACCGGATGGTGGGAATTTTGTAATGTCACCTCCTCTTCGTTCAAAGCGGGACTGCGCCTCTCTTTGGGATGGCATTAGGTCGGGTTCAATACAGACCATTGGAAGCGACCACTGCCCATTCAATTCACAGCAGAAGGATTATGGAAAGGGGGATTTCACGAAGATACCTAATGGCGTACCCGGAACAGAGACAATATTGCCACTCATGTTTTCGGAAGGGGTCAGAAAGAATCGGATTACTATATTCGACATGGTCAGAGTTACTTCATCTAACCCTGCGAGGCGTTTTGGCCTATATCCCAGGAAGGGTTGTCTAATCATCGGCGCTGACGCCGACCTCGCTATAATCGATACCAGCAAGCGAGTAAGATTGGCGGCAGACAAGCTGCACACAAACATAGATTACAGCGTCTACGATCACATCACAACCGAGGGGTACCCAATACTCGTCATGAGCCGGGGCAGAACCGTGATGGATAACGGAGAATTTGTAGGCAAGAAGGGAACCGGCGAATTTCTCCCTCGCGAGCTTGAAGCGGATATTACATTCAAATAGGCCCCAAAAGGCAGACTTACTTATGTCAAAAGCGGTATCCAGTGTTCGGTGGACTCTCTGCCACCAAACGAGCCACGGGCTCCCTGAGTTTGGTGTTATCCCGAGAGTCTCAGAAACAAACTGTCATAGACACAACCTACAGAATAACCGCATGTCGATATACGTTACCCAAAGCGAATGCTTTACTGGGTAACCCACCTGGTTTCGAAAACGTCAGGTCAAACTTCTCTTTGGCCAGCAAATAGAGCAGCACTACCATCTCGAAATTACTACTTTGCGTTCTGTAAAGAAGTATACATGGTCCTCACCTCCTTGAGGGTGTAGGTCTCCATAAAACGAATCCTTTCGGCCACCAAACGGATAGAAGGCGATTGGGGCCGCTACTCCCACATTCACACCAACGTTTCCGGTCTCAACCATTTTAATGAAGTGCCTTGCATTAATCCCACTTGACGTGAATATAGTAGAAGCGTTACCAAACCTGCTTGAGTTTATGAGCTCAATCGCATCACCGAAATCTGCCGCACAAACGACGCTTGCGACTGGCCCGAATATTTCTTCTTTGCAGATTCTCATATCTGACGTGACTTCATCAAATACCGATGGTGCAAGGAAAAAGCCTTCTGGGTAGTCATTGACTCTTTTCGTCCTTCCGTCAAGAACGAGCTTAGCTCCTTCCGCCTCCCCAATATCGATGTAAGACCGCACGCGTTCAACGTGCTCTTTCCTAATGAGTGGGCCCATCTCTGACTCCTTCTCCAATCCGTAGCCAAGCTTGAGTTTGGCCGCGGCATCCGCAAACCCCCTGACCACCTTATCGTGGTTTTCAGGGAGTGTGATTAATACTGAGCCCGCAAGACAACGTTCCCCCGCATTCCCAAAGAAAGAACTAATCAAACTGCGAACTGCCACTCCCATGTCTGCGTCAGGCATAACCAGTTCAAAATTCTTTGCCGACGCACCGGCCTGCACTCTTTTGTGACCTGCACTCGCTCGCTTATGCACGTACTCCGCTACTGATGTGGAACCCACAAAACTGTAGCCGGAGACTAGGTTACTGTCTAGAAGCAGGTCTACACTCCGCGAAGCGCCGTTGAGAATGGAGACCACTCCTTTTGGGATACCAGCTTTTTCGAAGAGTTCACTCACCAAATTCATGCTAACAGGGGTCTTCTCGGAAGGCTTGACAACTATCGAGTTTCCGAGCGCAATTGCATAAGGGATGAACCAGAAGGGCACCATAAGAGGGAAGTTGAAAGGAGTTATCGCAGCGAACACACCAACAGGCACTCTAAAGACTTCCTCATCAATCCCCGCCGATATCTCAAGATTGTTCTTTCCCATCATATGATAGACGGCCGACGCAGCCGCCTCAACGTTCTCGATGGCCCGGCCGACTTCCCCGACTGCCTCCGCCAGTGTCTTCCCATGCTCCCGGGTAAGGTTTGCGGCAAACTCGTCCCTCCTACTTTCAAGAAGTCGCCGAAGGTCAAACAGCACCTTAATCCTTTCCGTTATCGGAACACGACACCACTTCTCCTGCGCGCGTGCGGCTGACTGCAAGCAAGACTCGATTTCTTCTTTGGGAGTCTCCGGAGCGTATCCGATCACCTTTCCAAAGGCAGGATTGAACACAGGGTATCGCATTTCAGACGAAACCTCAACCCTACGATTTTCAATAAAGTTGGGCAAAATTCCAAAATGTGTGTCATCCGAAGTTTCCATTATGCCACAACCTCTTTGTCGGCTATTGAAAGAGATTCATCCATCACGTCCACCGCGTTGTCAATTTCGGACTCTGAAATGATTAATGGGGGAGCAACTACGAAATGAGACACCCATGTGGAGACGTAGACTCCCTTCTGCATCATAGCCTGGGCTATCTTGTCTACTACGAGCGGCTTCCCCTCTAGCTTATCCTGATATGTGTTGAACGGTTCCTTTCTCTGTCTGCTTTTGACAAGCTCGACCGCCCAAAACAGGCCAATCCCCCTGACATCTCCTATTGAAGGATGACGGGTGATGAGCTCGCGAAGCCTCCTTCCCAGATGTTCTCCGAGAGCCTTTGACCTGCTGATCAAGCTCCTTTCTTGATACTCGGATACTGCAGCGACGCCCGCAGCCAGCGTTAGCGGATGGGCTTCGTACGTGTGTCCATGAGCGAAGTAATGATCGTCAAAGTATTCGGAAAGCACTCTGTCAGTAGCAGTGAGCGACAACGGGACGTATGCACCGGTAATGCCTTTCGCAGTTGTTAGAATGTCTGGCTTTACCTTCCAGTTATCTACCGCGAACCATTCCCCAGTGCGCCCCCATCCGCTCATTACCTCATCAGCGACTAGAAAGACATTGTGTTGCCTAGTTATCTCACGAATCATCGGCATGTACTCTTTTGGGGGAACTATAACACCGTTCGTTCCAGTCACGGGTTCAACGATCACCCCGCCAACATTCCCCTCACTTTTGATGGCATACTCGAAATAGTCCGCACATGCCACTCCACAGTCGGGATATTCGAGCCCGAAGGGACATCTGTAACAGTAAGGGTCAGGCACATGAACAATCCCAGGAAACGACCCCGTAGCTTCAATCGCTATCCGCCGAAAGTCACCTGTAAGGCCCACGCTCGCGCCCGTTGAGCCATGATAAGAATTATATCTGGAAATTATCTTGGTCTTTCCCTCTTTTGCATAATACATCCTGATCATTTTCACAGCAGCTTCATTCGCCTCAGTCCCTGAAGTAGCGAAAAAGTACTTTGACAGGTTCTGGGGCAGAACCTCTCGTAGTTTCTCTGCCAATTTCGCCCTTACTTCAGTACCGAATGCAGGGGATACGAATGGCAGCGTGTCTGCCTGTCTCTTTATGGCATCTATTACATTCCGATTCTTGTGGCCAAGATTAGAGCACATAAGTTGAGAGGAAAAATCAAGATATTTCTTGCCGCTCGAATCAGTGAAATACACTCCTTCTGCGTCAGTCACGATAAGTGGCTTCCACTGGCCCTGAATCCGCCAAGTTCCATAGGTTAGGTTCTTGTTAACTTCCGCAATGCTGTCCGTCGAAGCTTTTCCATGCTCCACCACGAGGTTTACACTCGCAAAATCTTCGTGCCCGCTTATTTAAACCTTCATAGGAACATGCACGTTGTTCAGTTGCAGATGATTATACTGAATTTTTTGTGCGTTCTCTTGGTAACCGTTGGAAACTGTTCAGGCGAGTTGCGGAGCCGGATTTCGAATTGCCGTGTTATCAACTCATACCTCGGCACTTTCTAAGAGCGTTTAGGCGGCTGGATTATAGCGCCTGTTGAACGGCGTCCCTAGCGCATACGCACATATTAGGAAGTATATATACGTCTCTTGCAGTCTTGGCCCCCTAATGTCTCTCCTATTCGCCGACTGGGCTGTCGACACTGCCAGCCGCGCACTGCACAGGGACTGGGCGGTTGCAATCGAAGGAGATTCTATCGTCGACGCCGGTTCGAAGAGTGATATTATCTCAAAGTACCCCTCATACGAGAAGTTTGGTGGGAGAAGATGCGTCATGATTCCAGCACTTTTCAACTCGCACACCCACTTACCGATGGTACTTCTAAGGTCCGCCGCTGAGCAACAGCCCATGGCTGAGTGGTTCGAGAAGAGTGTTAACCCCCGAGAGAGACTTCTCGACGAATCCCTCGTCAAATTGGGTGCGAAAGTCGCGGCTGCGGAATTTGCTCTCAATGGAGTTGGGGGAGTGTTCGATATGTATTTCCATGAGGATAAGGTGGTCGAAGGAGCGGAAGAGGTGGGCATCCGCGGTATATTTTCATACGGAATGATCGACTATGGAAACAAAGAAAAGGCGGACACCGAACTCAAGGAGACTCTCAATTTCTATAGCTTTATTCGAGGACGTCGCAGCCCTCTTGCGAAGACGGCGGTCGCGCCTCACGCCCTTTACACCTGCTCACCCGATATCCTTAAGCGCGCAGGGTCCCTTTCGCTCGAACTCAATAGTCCCGTCAACCTCCACCTAGCTGAACGGCCAGACGAGATTGAGCTCGTAAGAAGAACGTTCGGAATAAAGGTCTCGAGTTTTGCAGCGTATCTCAAAGAGCTCAACCTTCTTGGCCCTAGACTTGTGCTTGCTCACTGTACCAATTTGTCCTTGGAAGATATGAACATATTTGGAAGAGCGGGCGCCTTCGCTGCCTTGAACCCCACTAGCAATCTGCGGCTCGGAAACGGTCTTCCTCCAGCAAACAAAGCAAAACTGGCCAAGCTAGAGTTCGGGGTGGGCACAGACGGCGCTTGTTCTAACGATGACTCAAACTTGCTCTCTGAGGCAAAAATGCTACTAGTAAGCTCGATGGTGTCAGAGGGACCGCGATTGGATTTGTGGGACGCTGTGAGCGCACTTACGTTACCCACTGGCCGGTTCTTTGCGCGGGACATCGGTCTCAGTAGAGGGTGTCTCGCAGACATCGCGATATTTGAGATGGGCCTTGGTTCGAATCCATCTGGCAGTATTCTCGGAAACCTGACATACTCCACAGACGGCGTCAGGGCAAGGCATCTCACAGTAGGCGGGAAGCATATAGTAGTAGACGGCAAGCTGGTGAACTGTGAAAAGGAAAGGCTTTTCGATGAATATGAACAGGCAACTCGGAAAATTGAAGAAATGGTTGATGATCCAGATTGAGTGACATCACAGAAGGAGAAAGGAAGATTGAGTGGGCAAGACGATTCATGAACACGCTGGAGTCGGTCTCGGAGCGCAGTGTCGAGTCAGCGGCTTTGAAGGGTCTAAAGGTGGGTATGGTACTGCACATTGAAGCAAAAACTGCTGTACTTGCGTCTCGCGTACAAGAAGCCGGTGCTCAAGTGTATCTCGCTGCAAGCAACCCGCTTTCGACTAAGGACGATGTCGTTTCAGCTCTCAGGGGAAAAATAACGGCAGTCTGGGCGAGATGGGGAGAAGATGCCAAGGAGTACACAGAATCAATCGAAAGAGTGCTGGACGCCGACCCAGATTTCGTTATCGACGACGGAGCCGATTGTATAACGCTCGCACATTCGCGGGGGCTCAAGTCGCTCAAGGGTGGTTGTGAGGAAACTACAACCGGGATCACCAGACTTCGCCAAATGGAAAGGAAGGGAGAACTCAAAATTCCGATGATTGCGGTGAACGACGCACTGACCAAACATCTTTTTGACAACCGATACGGTACCGGTCAGTCGGCTCTCGACGGATTGATGCGCTCGACAAACTTGCTCATCGCTGGGAGGAAGGCAGTCGTAGTAGGTTTCGGCTGGGTTGGGAAGGGAATTTCACAGAGGCTCCGCGGCTTAGGAGCCCAAGTCACAGTCTGCGAAGTGGACCCTATCAAAGCGATGGAAGCTTTCATGGAGGGTTTCAGAGTGCTCCCAGCTCTAGAGGCCGTAAAGGATGCGTCTCTAATTGTGACGGCCACGGGGGGTACAGGAGTAATCACAAAGGAACATTTCGACGCTATGCTGGATGGAACCATACTTGCTAATGCCGGCCACTTTAACGTGGAAGTGGATATGGATTTTCTGGAATCTCGATCAGACCATAAGAGAGAAGTCCGGACTGGCGTTACCGAGTACTCTTACCAAGGCAAGAAGCTGCTAGTCATAGGTGAAGGGAGACTGGTCAATCTGGTGGCTGCGGACGGTCACCCCATTGAGGTAATGGACATGAGTTTTTCTGCGCAATTTCTCGGCTTACTGCATTTGTCAAGAAACGTCGGAATGCTGCGCCCTGGATTGATCCCTTTTCCTCAGGAGCTTGACATTCAGATTGCAAAGACTTTCCTCGTTAACCACGGAATCAGAACCGATTTCCTCTCCGAAGGCCAGTTAGCATATCTAGGGCTGTCGAGGTAGTGTTCAATCCATAAAGCGACAAAAAATTGGCCTGCTAACTAAGAACTCACGAATCCCTGAAGATAGTATTGTTGAGACTAATCAAGGCTGACGAGTAAGCCTTCGATGCGGCCATCGCAGACTGATCGCGTCCCTCTCACAGGACTGGGATAGCTGTATGCACTCATGCTAAATAATTCGGCAGATGTTCGTCTGTATGCAGACGCACTCTATATCTATCACCCCACCTGTCAACCTCCAGCTCAGAAGGCAGAGAGGGTGTAAAGGTTCACTCCGTAAACGAGAAAGGCATTTGTGGTTTTTCTGCATCAAATTACGTCGCATCCAGAGAGAACGAAATGGGATCCTACCGCATCAAGGTCTCCAAAGTCCTAAAAAATTCCCTCGAACGTTAGAAACACTCCCACGCCCTCCGGATTACAATCGCAAAAATATGGTCTCAATCTGGGCTGGCCTCTCAGCCGGACGGGAACTCTCTACACCATTGGGCTGTAAGAGACAGCGTTGATTCGAGGACAGTTTCAATGCTGTTTTTGTGGTCTATGATCTTGAACAGTTTAGGGACTCACTAACATTCGAAGGTTCTAGGCGTATCCAGACAAGAATAAGCCACGTGGTTGTGGGGAGCGTGCTAGTCACGCATGCGAATTGGGACTTCGGAGGCTTGCTACGAGTTGACGATTGTGGTAACTCACTCCACAAACAATGCGTCTCATACGTTACGGAAGGGCCGACATCATTGCGTTTCAATACCCATTCCGTTTCCGTCACCCGTCAAAACGCCAAAATGGCGAGAGTCCAATGGATGTCGTCGCCCCTACACTTGGGATGGTCAGCCCTCGGTTCACAACCCTTAAAGTCGACCTTGAGGCGGTTAAGTTTCAGGTCCGGTCGTATAGTTCGGTCAAGTATTCAGCCCTTTCGAGGCAGCTCTGGAGTACCTCCTGCGTAGGTCTGAGGACAGGCTGAGACCCGGGTTCAAATCCCGGCCGGACCAATTCGTTAAGCAAGACTTCTTGCACTGCTTCTCGTTGCCAGCACTGCTGGGTGTGCCATAAACCCGGGGTCGTTGCACACTTCCGCGATAATTTACTGTACCTAAACCTCCACGAACACCTCATTGCCCTCGACGGTTACAGGAAAAACCTGAATGTCTGGGACGGTCCCCCCAGGCTCCTCGTCTGGTCCTACAAGATTTTTTCCGCCGTGCGCAACGTCGAACTTAGAACCGTGCAAAGGACAAATAACTGTACTGCCCTCGATGGAGCCTTCGCTCATGTCTCCCTGCTCATGAGTGCACCATCTGTCGAAAGCAGTGATCTTGCCGCCAACTGCAATAATCACCACATCTCTTTCTCCGACCTTAAAACTCCTCAATTCGCCTGCTTTTACATCGCTTAGGCTGCAGACTCTTTCTCTGGCCATAGGCTCAAAGGTTTCAATTCTTCTCTGCCATATAAGACATTTCCGATGCTGCGGACGCGATTGAGCGCACCGTTTAGTCGGAGCTGGGCCAAACCAGAGCCCGTTAACTTAAAGGCGACTTGTTGCATTCGAGCGTGTATCACCTATGCCCGCAACAGGCGGTTCGACAGGGTCAGCTGCCTTGGATGAGGAGAGCACCTCAACGCTTACCGCCATTGTGGACAACTTTCAATCAAAAGAAGTGGTAATACTTGGCGATGCGATGGTCGATTACTACATCTACACGGAGGCAAGGAAGCTTTCGCGAGAAGCTCCGGTCATAGTATCAGATTATATTTCTGAATCAGTGAGTGCGGGAGGGGCTGCACACCTTGCTACTGTCGCGAAAGGGCTTGGCGCAAAGGTGAGCTTGATAGGCGTGGTTGGACATGACACCCAAGGTGAATCGCTTCTCTCGAGACTAGAGAGTTTTGGAATTGATGTCTCTGGGGTTCTCTCGTTGACAGCTAGGCCAACGTGTGTAAAGCAGAGAATCTATGTCGGAAGGAGACAGTATTTCAGGATAGATAGGGAAGAACGCAGGCCAATAGACGAACCAACTGCGAACGAGCTTTCCGAAAACCTGCGCGACAGAGCGACCAACGCGAGTATAGTTGTGCTATCGGACCATGACAAAGGATCGCTTACACCGTCGCTAATCAGCTCAACACTGAGAATCTGTCAGGCCCTTGGAAAATCAGTTATCGGCAGGCCAAAAGTTGACCATCTCTTCGACTTCGGCGGCGTGAACAGCCTCCTTTCAAGCGTCAGAGAAGCAAGCGAGGCTACTGGAATTAGCGTGATAAATGACACAAGCGTGCGTAACATCGGATTTAATATACTTTCGAGGCTCGAAACGCCTTCAGTACATCTGAGAGACGGCAGCAACTCCTTCCTATTTGAACCAAATAAAGTGGGCTACTTTCCAACGCCGGGCGCCTTCAGCGTCTCGGAAAAGGTAGGGTTACGGGACCTCATTGCCGCTTCTTACGCGCTCGCATGCGCCTGCTCTGCGAGTCCGGTTGAGGCATCACTGATAGCAAAGGCAGCGGAAGGCATAGGTGGAACCTCGACAGCGAACGGAAGGGACACTGGATACCCAGAGGAGCTAAAAGCCAATCTTGCAAAAATGTCTTCAGAGAGATATGCATACAAAATTGTGCAGGCAAGGTAGTTCACAAATATGACGACACAGGTTATCAGCTTCAGGGACCCCAGTCGAAGTCTGGACCTTGCGAGACTCAGAAAGATTTCGTCAGAAATCAGGGAAGACATACTCATGATGTTGAGCGAGGCGGGTTCGGGTCATCCTGGGGGCTCTTTGAGCGCCGTGGAGGTCGTCGTCTCTCTCTTCTTTGTGAAAATGCGGCATGATCCGTCCGATCCTCTATGGCCCGATAGAGATCGGTTCTTACTTTCCAAGGGACACGCCGCTCCCCTCCTTTACGCAGTTCTTTCGAAGTGCGGTTATTTCCCTCACGAGGAGTTAAAGACCTTAAGGAAAATCGGCAGCAGACTCCAGGGCCATCCTGACCCCACCAAACTACCTGGTGTGGAAATTCCGGGAGGTCCAGAAGGTATCGGTCTCTCTGAGGGCATCGGCATGGCGCTTTCCTCTAGGTTGGATAAGAGAAGTTCTCGAATCTACGTCATGATGGGTGACGGGGAAATGGACGAAGGTGAGGTATGGGAAGCGGCTATGTGCGCCTCAAAGTTTCGACTTGAAAATCTTACCGCAATAATTGACCGTAATGGCGTCCAGCAGGATGGTATCACAGAGCAGATAATGCCAA
>JAJYZJ010000072.1 GCA_021800035.1 archaeon | reverse complement strand
GAGCTTGGAAAGATAAGGTACATTGGTGTCAGCAATTTCAGTCTGAAACAGATGGTAGAGGCAAGGGCAGCGCTGAAGAAGCTTGACCTTGCCTCTATTCAGATGAGTTATAACCTATTAGATCGCAAAATCGAAGAAGACATCATTCCCTATTGCAGAAAGGAAGGGTTGAGCATCCTCGCCTATTTCCCGCTCGCCCACGGAAAGCTCACAAAATCGGAAGCGCTCTTGAAGGTGGCCGAGGCGCATGGGAAAACGAGCTCCCAAGTTGCGCTCAACTGGCTGGCGGACAAAGATTCCGTCTTTCCGATTCCCAGGGCCTCTACGGCCGCTCATGTAAGGGAGAACGCTGGAAGTGTAGGCTGGCAATTGAGCGAGGCAGAAAAGGTGTACCTGGAATCGCTGCGACCACCAAAGGTGTCTCCTCCGGTGCGCTAGGTAGTCAGGATGTACGGGAAACTGGATTCCGTTGCTCTGGGAAAGTCAGTACTCCCGTATCTCGGATCGAGAAGGTCCGACGTCCTAGTTGGTCCTGAGTATGGCGTGGATGTTTCTATCCTCAAGGTCGGCCGAGAAATTCTCGCGGTCAAGAATGACCCGCTCTTTGTATACTCTAAACTCGGGATCCAGAAGTCGGCTTGGGCGGCTTTTCACACCCTGGCCTCGGATATCGTGACGTCAGGACTCCCTCCAACTCACTTGATTCTGGACCTAGAGATAACCCGAAACCTGCGGGGAACCGGCCTGTCGAGATTCATGAGCGAGCTGAGTGCAGAGTGTGCCAAGTTTGGCGTATCGATTATTGGAGGCCATACCGCAAGATACAGTGGTTTGAATCGTTCTGTGGTGGGCTCTGGCACAATGCTAGGAGTGAGCAGCGAAATTCACTACGTCACTACAAGGAATGCAAGAGCCGGGGATGACATCATAGTTACGAAATACGCAGGAGCAGAGGCGGCAAGCTTCATTTCGCACGAATTTGGTGACGCTGTTCGCGATGCGCTTGGCCGCAACACTCTGAGCAAAGTTCGCTCGATGTTCTTTGAGTCCACAACTGTCAAGGAGGCTCTTGCGCTCAAAGAAGAAGGCCTGGTAGGGAAAGCCGTCAGCTCAATGCACGATGTAACTGAGGGGGGAATACTGGGTGCAATGCATGAGCTAACCAGCGCGAGCGGGTGCGGTTGCACACTAGAATTGGACTTAGTTCCGACTGATACCAATGTCAACGCAGTGCTTGGGCTCTTCGGACTTGATTGCTATACCTCTACGAGCGAGGGTTCATTGTTAATTACTACACGGCAGCCTGACACTAGACGGGTACTCAGTTTTCTCGAGAGCCTCGGGACTAGGGCGCAAGTTATAGGAAGGCTGGGGGAATACCGATTTGGGTCGTGGGTAAAGAAAGGAGAGAGCAGCACCAAATTAGGACCTGTCGGGAGCAATAGGTACTGGAAACTATTTACTGCAAGCCGGGATATAGAGAAGATTCATCGCAGGTAAACCCAACCTTATCACCTACGCTCTTTCAAAATGAACCCGCAAAAAATTTACAAGTATACCGCGGATTCAGGAGTGATATCTCAGGTCTTTGTAACCCATCAAAAGGCAGGGGGGCTGGACGACCCAAGTTAGCAAAACTATGGAGCTGATACTCACTAACTTGGGTTTTTTATTTACGAGAGAGATGACGGATCCAATATGTTTCGCCGGAATTATCATTGCTCGCAGACTGGGCAGGGCTCCGGCTCTCCATGCCGCTCTGGGCGTCGTTGTTTCGGTCGAGTTGTTCGGTAGAGAGTGGCTATTCGAATGCGATTATATAAGACTCTTTCCGCCAAGGCTGTCTCATGGTGGCGATAACGACGGCGCCTGAAATTTTTTTGCGGCCACTTGATCAAAGCATTGTCGAGAGTCGCGGATTTCTTTTTGATTTGGTTCAAAATATCTGATACGAATCCTGCGCATTAGCAATTTGGTCCGCAGTAGTTGAATAAATTTCATTTCTGACAAGGATGAGACGAGGACTGTATTTCGGTAAGACTCTGCAAAAATTGGTTCTGGATTCTTGTCCGATTTGAGTCGCCGGCAAAGGCGGATCAAGAGAAAATCGACGAACTGTTGAACAATGCGTAAATAGTACCTGCGTACAATTATTCGCGGAGGAAATTTTTCTTGGCAAAGAAAGCAGCCAAAAAGAAAAAGGGCGCAAAGAAATAGCGTGTTTAAAAACTAGAATTTTTTTGCTCGCGTCAAATGTGCCGAGTCGACAAAGATTTTTCTAACTACAATTTTTTATTTCCGTACGCAAAATAATTTTTCCTACTTCGTTTTGCATTTGAGCACTGGTTTGAGTAGTACTATGAATTATGACTCATGCAAATCTGACCGGGGACCACTCCCAACAATTCTGGACCAATCAATCTTGTAGACCAGTATTCCCAGAATAAGAAACATCGCTGACAGGATCACTGATATAAAGACCTGGGAGAGCCCTAGATTCGTTAAACTGCCGAACAGCTTTAGAAATCCCAAATACTCACTCGCGATTTCTACCGAGCTTTTTGCGACCTTGGCGGCCAGAGTGACTCCGAACAGTGGCCCAAGCTTTGCGCGGTTTGCCCCGGCGCCTATGTAGAGATAATCATCCAGCGGCAGAATCGGAATGAATGCCGCAAGGAACACTGCGACATAAAATGGCTTCTTTCCAATCCAAGTACCGAGCAATTGAACATTCCGGTTCCTCCCAAGCCTGGTATGGAAACCGAATGCGCCAAAGTAGATTCCGAGCTTCGCTAGCCCTGCCGCAAGCCCGGTAAGAACCACAAGCGCTAGATAAAGACCAGGGCTGAAACCAACGTTCAGCAGCAGATAGGTCGCCAGTAGCGTGTACGAGGCGCCAATGAAAGGCGTGACATTTGACCCAAACGTGACAAGAGTTACGACAAGCAAAGCGTAGAAAATATCTTGGCTCACCGCAATGCCCGCTCCGTCGATTTGATCCAAGCAGGCCTTACCACTCGCGCTGGTAGTGGCAGACTAAGCCGGGCTGACGCTACGCAGCGCTGGCCCGAGTGATTTCGCACTACTTATACAATGCCGCTGGTCACTATTAGGCGTGAGTTCTACGAAACCCTTCAACCTCAGGTTTTCACACACCCAGCGTGAAACCCCTACAGTTTTGAGTTTCTTCTTTAATGTTGAAAGCGGAGCTCTGAATTTCAGGGCAGGCAACTATCTTATTCTTAGGTTTCGCGACCTCGCAGATGACCCAAGGGGGCCGATGCGGCAGTTTTCGATTGCATCTTCTCCCTCTGAGAGCGGCTCAATGCTACGAATTGCGACAACTATCGAACCAGACGACTCGCCCTTCAAGAGACGTCTCAATGGTCTAAAGCCATCCGAACCGGTCGAAGCCCTGGGCCCATTCGGGAGCTTTACGATTGATGAAGCTAGGTGGAAGGACAGTGAGGTGGTTCTTGTGGGGGCTGGTATCGGTGTCACCCCCCTGAGGTCGATGCTGTTCAAAGCTGCCAAACTGCAGTTGGATTCAAATCTGAAACTGATTCATCTCGCCCGAGATCCTTCTGAATTCGTGTTTGCCAAAGAATTCGACAGTCTGAGTTCGTCATACTCCCGCTTGAACATCTGGCGCATTCTGTCTTCTCCGCGCGCGGATTCTCCCAGTCAGCATGTCGGTTCGGTCGAGCTATCGGCTCTCAGTGACATAGTGGAGGAGATGGGCAGCGCGCTGTTTTATTTGAGCGGACCAGCCGGGATAGTTCATGCTTTGTCGCAGGCACTAAGCACGACCGCATCTGTGCCGCACTCGAACATCAGAACCGAGAGATTCACTGGTTATTGAGGGCGTTCAGCAGGTGATTCTGACTCGGCTTCAATGCCCAAGGTAAGGTGTAAAAGCCCGGCCCAAGTCTTGAACTCGAAAACTGATGAATCTGAAATTCGGTTACCGAGCCGCGGCGGAAGAACACCCGGCAGACGTGCTTTTACGTAATTCACTCGTCGCGGAATCCAAGGGTTTCGATTTCTTGGTGACTAGTGACCACTTCCACCCATGGTTTAATACTGATGCGCACTCTAGTTTTGCGTTCAGCTGGCTGGCATCTCTCGGGCAGGCAACCAGCAAGTTAACGTTTGGAACGGGCGTAACTCCGCCCATACTCCGCTACCACCCCGCACTCGTCGCCCAGGCCTTTGGTACACTATCATATATGTACCCAGGAAGGGTGTTCCTTTCCGTTGGTACTGGGGAAGCGATGAATGAAGTTCCGCTGGGCTTCCCCTGGCCATCGTTCTCCGAGCGGCTTGAGAGGTTAAAGGAAGCCATAGAAATAATCAGAGCACTCTGGACGAAGGATTTCGTGACATACAGCGGCAAGTATTTCACGATCAAGGACGCGAACCTCTACGACAAACCCAAGGTTGTTCCACCAATTTTTGTCGCCGGCGTGGGGGCGCACTCGATAAGACTGGCTGGTGATTTGGGGGATGGCTATATGTGCGTTCCTCTCCCCCCATCTACTTACCCCGAGGTTCTCGCTCAGCTGCGCTCCGCGTGCACCGAATCTGGAAAAGATTTCGAAAAGTTTCCGAAGATGGTCGAAGTGTTCGTGGGGTATGATGCCGATTATGATCGCGCGCTCGCGCACATTAGGAGATGGAAGACGGTGCTGATTCCGAATGTGCTGAGTAGCGATACATATGACCCAAGAAAACTTGAGGAAGAGTCGAAGACTGTGGATGATAGTGAACTAACGAGCTATCAAGCCACCATCTGCACAAGCGTGGAAGAAATTGTTAAAGCCGCAGAGCGCTACATCAATTACGGCTTCGATATGATTCAGATTCACAGCTGTTCGCCAAGTGAGGAAGGCTTCCTTACCGATTTCGGCTCAAAGGGTTTGCCCTATCTGAAACAAACCTACAAGAACACCTAACAAGTAAGAAAGCATTTATGGAGAAACAAGTTTAGTGGGAAACGGGAAAGGGGTCTTTAATGCATCGGGTGAGCGCTAAAAGAATATACGAACCAGCTTCGTCAGCAGATGGCTACCGGATTCTTGTTGACAGGCTCTGGCCGCGAGGGGTGTCCAAAGATAGTGCGAAGCTTGACCTCTGGCTAAGGGAGGTAGGCCCATCGGACTCATTGAGAAAGTGGTTCGGACACGAGCCGTCCAAGTACTCGGAATTCAAGAGGAAGTACAGACACGAGCTAGCGTCGTCTCCCGCGTATGTGCGACTCAAACAGATAGCGCTGGAGCATGAAGTTCTGACTCTGCTCTTTTCCGCAAAGAACGAGGAAATGAATCAGGCAGTGGCGCTTGCCGAATTTTTGCGCCAGGACCTCGGCGTCTAGGCAGTAGGCGTCTAGGCAGTAAAGGAGAGTCCAGCGCGATATGCGTTCTTCTTTCAGATTCTCCGCACTTTCGCTCCCTCAGGTGTTTCTAACTCTCACCCTATTTTGATTGCAACGTGAGCACTTCTCCCTTCCCAGTAGGATCCGGTTGCCGCATTCAGTGCAGTTTGTGGAAATATCCTGGCTCACTTCTCCGCTCTTGAATTTTGCAAGATAGGATCGCACTGTGGAGACTTGGTCATCGGTCTGTAACGAGCCCGGTCTCCGCAATCTCACCATCTCAATCGCGGAGTCAGCATCAATCCCAAGCAGCGCACCTGTGAAGGCAGCCGCAACCGTGCCGGTCCTCCCAAGCCCGGCATAGCAGTGCACGAGCACGCTTCTCTTCTGTACAACCGTCAGTCTGTATAAGTCATGGACTGCCTCGTCTACCTGTTCTATCATGGGGGCTGCGAAATCTGGGACGTATAGTTCTTTGAAACTCATCCCCAGCCTCCGGCACCATTCCTCTTCCTCCGGGTGGCTTTCCAGGCTCAGGATGGCTGAGACGCCCATATTCCGGGCCTCGAAAATATCGCCCTCATGTTGCGGCTGAGAAGAAGCGAGGACCATTCCCTTTAGTAACCAAGTACGCTCAAGAGACATCGTCTGTCTAACCCAGTACATTAGAGCGTCATAAGTATATAGTTCTTGGGACCATTACCTCACGCTTTTCGGTCTCACAGAGAGAACAGGAGGCGCGAAGGACTTAGATATCTAAAGTTGCAGCCAGTGTGTTTTTGGTTGCCCTCCGAAGTGAGTAGCAGTGGCGGAAGACTGGCCAGCTTGGCGTTTACGTCCCTCGGCCATTTCGCGAATGACGGGATGACTTTTTCCGTTGGATTAATCGCTGACCTTTTCACCGCGGAAAAAATTGCCGCGCCACCAGCGATTACACTTATGTTTGTGGTCTTCTACGCTAGCCCTCTCATCCTGAGCCTATACATAGGTCGAAAGGCGGACGCGAGCGGTCGACCAGGTCGCCTGATTTCGCTGGGTGTGGCCCTCTTGGCGCTGGGAATGGTGGGCTTCTACTCGTCAATTGAACTTGTGCCCAAGTCGCTAGTCGAACCAACAATTCTTGTTTCAGCGCTGCTCGCAGGTTTCGGTAGCGCATTTTATCATCCGCTTGGTGCGACAATTCTGCAGTCTACCTTCGGCCAGGCTTCAAAAGGAAAGGCGATGGGGGTGAATGGTGCAATGGGAAGCCTCGGAAGAACGATATACCCGACGCTCTTCTTTGTGTTTGCAGCACTGAGTTCGAATGGTGACGCCCCCCTCTTTTTCGGCCTCATTGGTTTGGTGCTCGCGCTCGCGATCTATGTGGGGTTGCGGGGGTTCCAGAGTCCCGTTACGGCACGGAAGCAGAGTGCTGATGCTACTCCTCAGAGGTCACTTTCGATTGGTGTAATTGTTCTTTCTGTGGTGGCGTTTGTGAGGTCCGCTACGCTCGGGGGGATGACGTCCTGGCTACCTACATATCTGACATACGGGAAGGGCTACGGATTTACAGGGAAAGTAGGAATTGCGATTAGCCTAATCTATGCTGTAGCAATTCTCGGTCAGCCGTTCTTCGGGTGGCTTGTTGATAAATTCGACAAGAGGTATGTGCTCGGGCTGAGCACTTTCTTCGCAGGGCTGAGTATGCTCGCTTCTGTTAGCCTTAGTGGTATAGTGACCACTGTTTTTCTTGCGGCCTTTGCCTTCTGCGCCTTTAGCGGATTCCCCCTATTGCTCTCGCTTGCGTCCGACTATGCTCAAGGAGGACATTCCTCACTGAGCAACGCCATGGTTTGGGGTCTAGGCAGTGGTGGCGGGGGCACGCTCGGGCCGGCTATAGTAGGCTACCTAATCGGATTCGGCCAGTATGGGCTACTGGGTCACGCCTTCCTTACTATGTCGTTTGTGGCCATAGTGGTATCTGCCGCTTCAATATTCATGCCAAAGCCGCTGTCTTACAGAAAGCTGCCGGCGTTCTCGTAAAACCAGATAGTTCTGACGTCAGTCGAAGCGGACAGCGTCTCTCGGATCTTCCTTCAGCACATCAAGAACGAATGAGG
>JAJYZJ010000071.1 GCA_021800035.1 archaeon | reverse complement strand
TGGTAAATTTCGACCCGGACTGAGCTACAATAGGACGGGTCGCTCAGAATCGAATCGAACCAAGGGACCAATTACCCCGGCCCGGGCCCTGCGCTCAAAATGACTTTGCGGTTGCGACAAGCGGCATATTCAGCCTTCTTTGATAGCTAGACTTTGACAAGTCTCCTTCGCTTCAGCGCCTTTTCCAACTCCGCCAATACGGCTTCGCCCCTCAGGCCCGGGGCGGAGATGTTTGTCGTCTTGCCTCTCTGACCCTTCCCGCTCATCTGGGTCCTGAGTAGACCCATGGTCCCCAAGCTTCTCACGTAGCCCCACACCTGAGTGTGCTTTCTCGCCCCTAACCCAAATTTGGCACATACCCTTCCGTACTCCTTTTCCAGCTTTCCAATGCTTACCGATGCCGGAGCCTGCGCCTTGAACAATGAATGCGCAGCATAGAGAATAATCAGCTCGTGGTCGCCCAGATTAGGTAAAGCTTCCAGCGATGCGGTAGCCAGCGTATAATGCATCACACGCTGTGCATGACCAGTTGAAATTTCCCTTGCGCGCTCCTGTTCTGCGAGCTTCGCGCTTCTCCAGAGAAGCTCCAGTCCAAGCCGTGCACTTCCCTCGCCCGCGGCATTCTCGGCTATGAGATCAAGAGTCTGCTTTGGCAGCACACCAGGAAGAAAAGCTTGTTCGGCGCGCTCCAAGAGTATGTCCCTTAACTCGTTTGTGCTATATGGTGGAAATTTGATTGACCCGGTTGGAGCAGTCTTGAGCGGATTTGTGCGTCCCGAGCCCACCCTGATATCCCCCTCACGCAAAATGCACACCAAGCCGAAAGGTGTTGACCTGTAGTTCAGCGGAACGTCCATCAGGTACTTTACAACTGCGGCTCTCGCCGACTCTTCAAGGAAGTCGAGTTCGTCCAATACTATTATGAAGCTCACGGAGGCTTCGGAAAGCTTTTCGCCAATCAGTTTGGCGATGTGATCCGTGGGCAGCCCGGTAGTTACTCCAAACGGGTGAACAAAGTTTGCTATACCAGTCAAAATTCCGTTGAGAGTCCTTGCTTTCTGACAATTTATAGCTGCAAATCCGCAGTTCACTCTGTTCTTTTTTGCGTGCTGACTCGCAATCAGGCTGGCCAACCTGGCGGTGCTGCTCTTCCCAGTGCCACTGGGTCCTGAGAGAACGAGTGGCCTGCTCCTTTTTGGGTCAAGCGCATACCTCTGCAGGAAATGCACCGTCTGCCTAAGCTGATCTTCCCTGTGGGGCAACGAAAGAGGGGAATGGCTTGGCAGAAGAGACGATTCGTCAAGAAATATCGTGGACTTCAGGGTGCGAACGCGCGCTCGCAGTGCTGGCGTCACAATTGCCCCTCTTACCCCCGACGTAAAAGCACAACTCCGAAGAAGGATATATTTTCACCCGAGACCATGTTTTTGTTGCCAGCGTATACTCAGCCTAACCTTTCAGTGTGCATATAACACACGCCGCCGTATTTTTCAACTACCAGGTGGCCCTCGCCCGCTTTCTGGGTGGCTTGACGTTCCCGGCTGAAGGTGTCGTCGATGAGCCTTCCGGAAACGTTACGGAGACCGCTAGGAAGTCTCTCAAAATTCGCTGGCTGAATTTCTGCGCACGCATAGACTGCCGCTACACTTGCAGACGCCCACCTCCTGAGAGAAACCTGAAGTCTTCGCATTGCTCTGTAAGAACCTTGCAGGAGGAACGCCCTAGCATCCCTCTTAGTGTCGGGATCAATCGGCTTTACTTGAAAGCCACAGATTATCGCCATGTCCTCAAAGTCTATCGCGGCACTTCTTAATTTCCCCGGCCTTGCATGGATATCCACGACGTAAGAGTCGACTGAAGGGCTCTGCTCACTCAAGATCTTCTTCACCATCGTCTCAGACAGGCCGGAGCAGTCATCGCCCTTCGGATGGTTCATCGCACGTGCTTTAATGAACCTGACGCCCGCAACTGTGGCGAACGGCTTACCCGACACCTAGAGTTTCGCCGCCCTTCTTTAATTTTTGCGAGCGAGAAACCCTACACCCTCTGGCATTGTGAAGATGGCATGGATGGCACGCTGTTTCGGATGGTCGATGGGAAAGTTACTGGTTATTTCAACAAGGGCTTGTGATCGCACAAGTTCCGTTTACAAGATGAAAAAGGGGACTCTACCCTCAGATTTATAAGTGGTTTAGGGAGAGGAAGACGTTAGTGTTCTGGCAGTATCTGCCTGTCGTGATGGTGGCAGTGGCCGCTCCCCTCGCGTACAAGGCAAAGTTCCTCGATCTGTCTGGGGTTGTGTTTGCGGCCGTCTTGGGTCTCATAGTTGGACTGTCGCTCGGTCCGCTCATGTTGGCCGTACTCCTCCTTTTCCTCGTCATGAATAGCATCTTTACGAGACTAGATTACGTAAACAAAGCGCTGAAAGGGGCTGCAGAGCCAAAGGGAGGGGTAAGGACTTGGCGAAGTGTGATGGCGAACGGCCTGGTTGCGGCCGTATTTGCCACGCTCGAGAAGATACACCCAGGAACGGTCTTCGAGATAGGCTTCCTTGGGTCAATAGCAGTGGCTTCAGCGGATACCATGTCCACAGAGATTGGACTTCTCAGCCTTAGGAAGCCGAGAATGATTACCAACTTTCGAGTAACGGAGCCCGGCACTTCAGGTGCAATAACTGGCCTAGGAGTCTTAGGGGGGGTGTTGGGCGCGCTCATAATATCTGCCGTTGGTTTGCTCTTCCTGCATTATAGCATCAACATTGCTGACCCAAGGCACAACTACGCCCTGGTTGTCACCACGACGTCGAATATTGGCGGTGCGGGAATGTTCGCACTCATAGTTGCCGTGGGCGGAGTGTTTGGCTCCTTCGTGGACAGCTTTCTGGGTGGAACTTTGCAGGGACGTTTCGTTTGCGCAACCTGCGGCACCCGGACAGAAAGGGCTGTACACTGTGGAGCACGCGCTACAAGATTATCTGGCCTTCGTTTCCTCGACAACGATACGGTAAACGTGCTCGCAGTAGCGGCCGGAGCTGCGTTCGCATCCGGCCTTTATCTTCTGCTCAGACCGTTCTGAATAGAATTCGCGGCTCAGCTCGGCTCTTCCTCGGCACCAATAACCGCGTGAGACTAGGCGCATCATGGCCGCTCGAAACTCCACACAGGCGACAGTTATAGGCTGTTAGCTTAGCACCAATTTCACGGGGCGGCCGGTCAAGCAAAAATCGAAGCTTGATGCCTCGTCGACTTACAAGCCCTGCGAGGCCAGAGGCCTCACGGAACAGGTAACGACCGCAGGCTTAACTTCCGGGTTCGGAATGAGTCCGGGTGTTTCCCCGCGGTCTATGGCCGACGAGACGAAATGCAAGCTCCAGCCCGAGGGTATAAGTTTTTCGAGACAGATTGCAAAGGGCCCACCAAAGCCAATTCTAAGGCATACCAGCTGAACGAATGCAACAGTAATTAAATGAGGAGTGCAAACCAGCCTCCCTTTCTTTCCAAATGCTTGAACGCGAGATAAATGAATAAACCGAAAGTGCCTCGGACGGCCCTATGGCACGCCGGCTGTGTTTCCGATTCCCGCGACTATCACAGTGTCTCCTACTTTCGTCCTTTCTAAAAGAATGCGTTTGAGGCTTTCAAGCACGCTCGGAATCGAGTCTGCGATATCCTTCTTCATCACAGTTATTGCTTCTTCTTCGCTTTGTTTCACTATGATTGCCTGAAGAGGAACGTTGTACTTTGTACCGGATTCCTCTATCGCAAACTTCTCAGGTCCTGGGTCACCGATTGCCGCGCCGACCCCCTCTGCCACGAGACCGGTCTTCTCGCCCTCAAGCTTGAGAGCAGCGTCCACAGTTATTATCTGGGAGACCTTTCCCGCGTTCATTTCAACCAGTTTCGCAATCGCCTTTCCGGGCTTTCCAACCGTGGCTCCGGGACCTTTCGCCTTCACAACTAGGAGCCTTCTCCCCTCCATATCGGTCTCGCCATACTCTGTTTCTTCTTCAATATCCTGGAACGGAGCGCCTTTCATGAGGTTCAGCGCGACCATTGGCCCGATAGAGTCTCCCACCGGCACTCCAAGCAGAAACTGTTTCGTGGCTCGCTTATAGACACGAGCAATCTCCAGGATCTGCGGTACAATCATGCTGAGCTGCAGGTAGAGGTAAAAGTTGTTGGTCTTTTTTGCCATTAGGTAGAAGTGCCGGACAATCTTGTTGATATAGTGAGTGGCCCATGCCGCCTCGAGGCTGACCTCGAAATCTGAAAGCTGGGCGCCGCTGTAACTCGGGGCGATTTTCTTCGCGTCTTGTTTACTCCTGATGTTCCTGATGTCCAGAATATGGTCAAGCCGGCTAAGAACACCGCTCGGATCCCTGTCAACCGGTTCTATCAGGAAGGTTTCGAGTGATTGCTGAAGCTGCATGTCCACCGTCTGTGCGGACGCTCCTCCCTGCATAGCAGCGGTCTTTACCACGTCTACCGAATCTTTTTCAATTGCGTTCAATGTGCGTACAGCTCGCTCGACAGAAGAGCGGTAGATTAGCGACTGAAGCTGGGGCTGAAGGAAGATGAGCACAAAGAAAAGACCGTAACTGATAACGAGATAAATCGCCGAAAAAGCGCTACTCGAGGATGAAGCGGCGGCAACGCTCAGGGCTGCGCTAGCTCTGTCGCCAAAGGCATCGACAGCGTTCACGTGATAGCTGCCAGAAGACAGGTAGTTCGGAACGCCGATTGCGGCCACAAACCCTCCCGTCGAATTCGCGGTAACTCTCCATGTAGGCTGACTGAGCTCAGTGTTGTTAATGTAAAGGTTGAGAGTGACGTTGGCGCCGGGATGGAATCCTGTCCCAGTAACGTAAAGCACGCCTTGGCCGGCTGTCACCTTGCTCTGACTTAGAGCGATAGACGGCGACTGGGCAGACGTGAATGCAGGGACGAAAGCGAGTGAGCATGCCAACACGGTCACGAGAAGCAGAGTTAACACAACGAGCCTGCTGTTCAAGCGCTGCACCACATGTACTGATGACTTCTGAGAAGAAAATTGTGCTTGCTGGATTTAAGTGCACTGCAAAATCCGGCCCGGAAGAGGTTTAATCTCCCTCACGGTCGCTTACCACTAGAGGCCCGTCGGTGGCCATGAAGATGGTATGCTCGAACTGCGACACCAATCCTCCGCTCGATTCGAGCAGAACTTTGTATTCATATAATCCGCCAAACCGCACCAGCCTGCGAATTGACGAAAGCACTTCCTCACGCGAGCCCGTATTCCTTAGCCACCTGTCGGTAAACGGCATTCCCTTTCTTTCTTCGATTGCAAACTCAAGAACTCGCTGGTCGAACTTTATTGGGCTTCGCACCCTACGAATCCCCCTGTAGATTCTCCCTTCTCGATCGTCCTTGATGTGACCCTTGCCAAAGGTGGCGAAGGGTTCGATTGCGAAAGCCGTGCCGGCAGTCAGTCTGTGATTGCTCCTGTTCGCGTAGTTCGCTATGTTCACCCCCGCGTGAAGGCTGTAGCGCTCAATCGTATGGCCCGAAAGATCAACAACTGGGCTCACCCCCTGTGCACGGATTGCTTTTTCAATAGCAGCGCCAACCTCTCCGACAGTCACCCCGACTCTTAGCGCGGATATAGCGGCATTAAGCGCGTTCTTTGCAGCGAGCACCAATGTCTCAGCGTGGGTATTGAAACTGACTGTAAGCGCTGAGTCGGCGATATAGCCTTTGCTGTGCGCTCCAGCATCTATCTTTACTATAGCCTGCTTCGGAATGAGCACTTCCCCATCCGAAATCGATGCCGTATAGTGCGCGGCAACGCTGTCTATCGACACATTAGTGGGAAAGCCGGGCTCGCAACCATTCGCCCTGATGGCGTCTTCTACCCGCTCACAAAGTTCGACGACCGGCATGCCCTCGTGCACGATTTCCTTCGCAAGAATCAGCGCGCGCGAGACAGCTCTCCCTGCCGAAGAAAACGCCCTAAGGCTCTCGTTATAATCTGCTGAACTCACGCCTGATATCACATCCTCTGCGGTACCGGAACACCGAGCATACTGAAAGCAGAGCGTAGCGTTACGTGCACCATTCTGACAAGCACGAGCCGGGCATCTTTCAGTTCGGCGGTCGGGGCACCGAGCACAGGCGCTTTTCCGTAATATGAGTTGAACACATCGCAGAGGCGCATAACGTATTCGGATAGCACCTCTGGTCTGAAAGTATCGGCAGCAAAGGCTACGTTCTCAGGCAGTCTCGCGCAAAGGACGGCAAGCCTGTGCTCATCAGGGAGCTTGAGAGCGCCAAAATCTGGTTCGATCGAATCTGCGACCTTGCCGCTCTTCTGCAAAATGCTGTTCGCCCTAGAGAATGTATAGAGCGCATAAGGCCCGCTGTTAGCTTCGAAATCCAAAACCCTGTCCCAGGTAAACAGAATCTTCTTGCTAGCACCAACTCCCACAAGCGCAAAGCGAACAGCCGCAACCGAGATCTTTTCAGCAAGTTCTGACGTTACTTCAGCCGACATCTCCGGATTACGCTTCGCTACCTCCGGTTTCGCTCTACTTTTCGCCTCATCAAGTATGGAATCAAATGCCACGTAGTGACCACGGCGCCCTGACATAGACCCAGTGGGGAGCTCAACCTGTTCGTAGGGGACGTGAATCTGTTCGAGCACTTTCTTGTAACCCAGCGCGTAGAGCACAACCTTGAGCTGCAGCTGTGCTAATGTCTGTGGTGTACCAATCACGTTCAGGACGCGGTCCGCCCGATCAAGCTTCTTGAGCGAATAAGCCAGGTCTCTTGTAACGTACAGCGTAGTCCCGTCCCGCCGGGTCAATACAAGTCGTGGCAGTACGTGGCTTTTCTGGACACCCAAAATCTCTTTCAGTCCAAAGTCGTTTGCCGCGGCATCCACGTCGAAGATCATCGCCCTCCCATCATGCGCCACATACTTTGAGCCCTCGAGCGAGTCGAGAAGCGCGCCCACGGAGTCGTCCCAAAGCAGGTCGCTCTCGTAATCAAACGAATCTATGTGAATCCCCGCGCGCCCAAGTGTTTCTTTAAAGCCTGACAGGCAATAGTCCACCATCTTCCTGATTGCACGCTTGGCAAGTGGCCTTCCTTCCTCGTATTCTGAAATAAGCCTCGAAATCGACTCCTGCGGAGTCTCGATTCCGGCCATGGCTTTACTCAACGCATCCGTCAGGTCTGGAGAGAGCCTGGCCTGTTCAGAGAGCACGCTCATCCACTCGTCGATATTAGAACGCAGTTTGGCGGCATCTTCTCCTTCTGGAGTGGACTGAAGCTTCTCCTTGGCAGAAAGCACTTCCACAATCGCACTTGAAACGGTGTAAACCTTCCCGATCCAGTGGTCAGGCTTTTCGCTAGGAACTGGTTCGCCCAGCAACTGATAGCCGAAAGCCGCAATTGCGGTCTGACGACCAGTATCATCTACATAGAAGTGTGCACGGACGGCGTGACCTCTCGCGCGCTGCAGGCGCACCAGCGTGTCACCGAAG
>JAJYZJ010000070.1 GCA_021800035.1 archaeon | reverse complement strand
GAGCGTAACGATTGTTTTCACTGCTTCGCTGCGGCTCGAGAACCGCCCCTCCTCGATCCAACGGTCTATATATTCCACGAGTTCCTCAGGGATCCTAACTTGGACTTGCGTGGTGGTCATGGTACGTCGACAAGTTTGTTTACATCGATATGAGCATTTTGCGGGCCCAGGGTGTGGGACAAAAGTCAGAGGGTCGAGAGGTTGAACAGGTTGTGCCACAGCCCCTTGCAGAAGTTGGCGCAGTCTATCTCGTCCTCCCTCCTCCGAGCTATCGACCACCCGAGCATCTTCTTGTCGGCTGCGAACCCTGGCTCCGAGTTCTCCCGCCGGTAGAACTGCTCCAGGTACTTCATTGTGTTCCTCACGAAGTCTATCATGGCCTCCTTCCACCTCCAGGAACCGTTCAGGGTGGTGTTCCTACTGGAGATGAGTAGACCTAGGTCTCTCGTCCGAAGAGGTCCAGGTACCCCCATGTGCTGTAGTAGCTGTCCTGCCTGACATCGAGCCAGTCCCGGAGGAGGACGAGATTGAGAGGATGGTTGAGGCCGCGGGGAACCCGAGGGGCAGGGCGTTCATCATCGTTCTCTACGAGTCGGGCGCAAGGATTGGAGAGATAGGCTCGATGAACGTGGGCGACGTGTTCGTCCCTCCCGAAGGCCACTACGCGAAGCTCAGGCTCAAGGGTAAGACCGGGTCAAGAGAGGTGACCGTGGTGGCTTCCCTACCCTATTTGGCACAGTGGCTCTCCCTGCACCATGGGGCGAGCAACCCGGATGCGCCGCTCTGGATAGGGATAGGCACGGTGAGCCATGGCGAACAGCTCGGATACTCTTCGCTCGCCAAGATCCTGAAGGTTGCTGCGAAAGAGAATGGCGGGAGTGCGAAACAGCTCTAGAGGGGTTACAGGCGATGCTTCAGTATAGAAGGCTGTCGCAGGAGATGCTCATGGATAAGTTTGTATCCTTCGTGCAGAAGGCGCTCAGAGAGTGGACAGGTGAAAGCTAGAAGATTGACGTATTCCTCGCGCTAAAGGATGCGGTGCGCAAGCTCGATGCTACTGTCAGGACCGTAATCCACGGGCAGCTCAAAGATGTTATCAAGAAAGAGGTCAAGAAAGAAAGCAACCTGAGAGCAACGGCCCTGAGCGTGCACACGGAGCTCTGGCCGGAGAAAGATTGGCAGGAGTCGCTGAAGATGCTGCTCGAATGCCTGAAGACTCCGGGCACGCAGGGAAGGGTGGAAGAGATAGTCGGCTGGCTGGAGCGGAGAACACTGGAGCACAGGCTGCTGGTCAGCGAAAAGCTGTTAGACCGTTCAATCTGGTGCTGAATGACCTATGGCGGAGACGGCGCTACACACGTCTACTCAACTAAAGATCCACAAGACAGGATAAGAGCAAGGATTCAGGACATACGGCAGTTGGAATCGCAAGAGACCGACTTGTACGATTTGTGGTCAGGCATCGGTGGACTCTTTGTATATATAAAGCAATTGGGCGAGGAGAAGAGGAAAGTCAAGGATCTAGTAGAGGAAGCTACGGAAGGCTCTATTCACAAAATTATCCTAATCGATCTCAGTAACATGAGCGCTTCGGGTGTGTTCTGGAATGACGACATAAAAATGGCTGTCATAGACCATTTGCTAACCAAGCTAAAGGAGCCTGCCCAAGAACAGTACAAGATGGGAAAGTTTCTTAATACGCTAGTTGTCATCGATGAGCCGCACAGGCTTGCACCAAGAGAAAATCCCGAAAACGAATTTCGTCTCAAGGTTAAGAACAATCTTGTCGAAGCCATTCGTGCAACTAGGAAGTTTGGCCTCGGCTAAATGTTCATCAGCCAGACGATTTCGGGACTGGATAGAGAGATCATCAACCAGATCAGAATATACTTATTCGGGTACAGACTGGCTTACGGCATCGAAAGGCTGGCTCTGCGTGAGATAGCAGGTGGGGTGGACGACGCGTTGAACCTCTATCAACTTTTCAAAGATCCACAAAGCGGCTTTGGTGAGAGAGAGTATTCTTTTATGGCGATCGGTCCGGTTTCACCGCTGTCCTTCTCAGGGACACCCCTTTTCTTCACCGCGGCCAAGTTTCCAGAGGAGTTCGTAAGCATCAACTGGTCCGGCAAGAGTATTTAGGCGGGTGTGGCTCAGACGTTCGCATACACCACTTTGGTCTCATCAATATATTCTGCAACCTCCCGAGCTGGGCATCCACGCCGCAGGTGGTTCACGCCCCGGGACTCCTCCGGGAAACAAGGCCGCGGCGAAGATGGCAAACTACATCACACTTCTGGAGGCAAAGATGTCCACTGAGGGAGCATTGGCTGTCAGGGATGCGCTCGCAGCCGACCATGCGTCAAGCATCGCAGACCTGTCCTTCGAGGCCGCATCTCAACTCATCGACAGACTCATGGGAATAGCCGTTGACCCCTGACCGAGGCCACGCTTCGGAGACGAACCTCTAGGTCCTGCTAAGAATTTTCCAAATTTAGTTCACCTACTTAGAGATGCGATAAGATTGTGCCTCTTCGGGCTTTGCCGTAAAAGAGATCACACAAAGCGCGCGTTCCGACATTCTGCCGCAGATAGTTGCTTGCGGGCTACAACTTCATACCAGCTTCTCAGTAGCTGAAGCATTGGCGAACCTGACTCGTTCGTGTACGGAGGTCTAGATAAGGGAATCGTTCTTAACCCGCATGGTTGAATAAAAATCATTATAACGCTATTGAATAGTATGGTTATGGTGTCGCTGCCTGTAATCCCGTTTCAAGTTGGTGGAACGTACACAAGAAAATCTATTCTGAAATGCTGGGCACAAAGGACGCCAGCATAAGGAACGGGGTTTTCAGGCCTAGCGAAAGGAACTTTGTCCTACTCTTCGTAACCGAGAAGAAGACTCCTGATAGAATACAGTACGAGGACAGCCTGGGCGAGAATATACTGTACTGGGACGGACAGCTCAGCGGACGGACAGATAAGTTGATCATTAATCACAAGGAACTTGGACTTGAAGTCTTTCTCATGTATAGAACTACAAGAGACGAGAGACCAGACTACAGTTTCACCTGTTTGGGGAGAGTTGAGTACGTCGCACATACAGGCGGTCACCCTACACACTTTACTCTCAGGCTCCTGGACCGTAACGCGATTCCTGATCCACTCGACGACAAAGTGACGCTGGCACAACAGGGCCACCCATTGCTCGAAGGAGCAAAACGAGAGGTCACGACCAGCAGATATTCAAGGAGCCTGGCCGCTAGGAGAGAGGCGATTCATATACAAGGGTATACGTGCATGATATGCGGCTTCAACTTTGAATCCACGTATGGCGAAATCGGCAAGGGGTATGTCGAGGTACACCATGTTCTCCCCCTGTCGGCGACAGGTAAGGAGCGACCCACTAATCCTGCCGAGGACCTGGTTGTAGTGTGCTCGAACTGCCATTCAATGCTCCATCGAAACAAGCCGTTCCTCCATCCTCAGGGTCTTAAAGAGCTTATAGGCGGCCGCCAGACCCAGTTTCCGTAAAGCAAACAAACCCGTTAGAATGCAGCAACCACCCAGGTACCTTTCGAGTATTCAGTTAGTGAGTATGCGTGCTTCTTGCACCAAAGTATGTCGCCTTCCAAAATCTTACGCTAGCCCGCGTTAGTTTACTCACACCAGTTCAAATCGTGTAATACTGAATTTTTCGATTAGCCTTATCAAATTCAGTTATTGCCGATTCAGCAGTTTTCCTTCGTTAGACCAACCCGAGCAACATCTCAGTATGCCATCCTTTATGCGTCTGCCCTCTTTTAAAACAGGCCCGACAAAACACCGATGATCAGTGCCACGGCCCCTATTGGTAACAATTTGTCTCCCAAAGCATCGTACCCGCAGGCGTCTGCAATCGCCCCTATCACGATATCTATTTCGCCAATCCCTGGAACCCCAAACCACCAGTCCAGAAGTCCTGCAACCATTTCTGGCATACGTAATTTCGCCTGTACATCGCCCACTTTGCGGATCCATGGGCACACATTCATTTTGAAATACTCGTCAACTGAGAACTCACTTGCCAAACCCGTTCTTCCTCTTTGCCTTATGTAGTCTTTTCTTTCTTGGGACGTAGACCCCCAGCTCTCCACCTTCATTCTAAACCATGAGTATACGGGTTGCTCAGACACGCAACCCTTGTTTCGAACCATCTATATTTACCTTTTATTTTAGTGATAAGGGCTATACTCTGGGTATGGCTCTCTTTTTCGACGGCGGGTCGGAGGGCCGCTGCCAAAGGCAAAAGCAAAAAGTCACATAGAATGCGACGACCCCACGTGTGTCATCGGCTCTTCTTGGGTTTTGACCCTTGCCCCGCATATACCGCATCCCTGTCCCGGAGCAGGGGTTCGAGCTTCTCCAGCTTCACTTTGTGGCTTTTGGTATAGCTCAGTGTTTTGAAGCGGCCACCCGGTCTGCTGGTGTATATTCTTTAGCCGCCTCTACACCCTTTGAACCTCGGTTCGCAGATACCAGAGTTTCCTCGTGGGGAGCATGACCGCCCTGATTATTGCCTTCTTCTGCTACTTCCAAAGCCTTTTAGCGGATATACCGAACACCCAGGCCAAATCTTCAGGACCTAAGAATTCTTCTGCCATCAAAGAGATTGTGCGGACGAACTAGTGTGCAAACCCGTCTGCTTCGAAGCATCCGACGAACTGGCTAGGAGCGGAGGTTCCTTGGTTCGAAGTCATCTCCTTCCGTAGGGCGAAGGGATGAATCCTTCGAGGTCAGCTTGAAGGAAGAACTATGGCATCATTCTATACGAGGGACCCTCACCTGCGGCTGAGTCTATGCCCCTCCTGAGCGTGGAGACAACTCGGTCGAAGCTCGGGGGCTCGCCGAATATGAGCGGTCGGAGTTCGGCTTCCCATTGCTCTCTATGTGCTTCGACTTTATCTATGAGCTGGGTGGGCGAGAAGGTTGAGTTGTAGAAGGAGAGCTTGGCGTTCACAAGCTCAGTGTTAACCCTTACACCGAGTCTTTCGATGAGGAACCAGGTGTCATACACGTCTCTCGCCGCGTTGCGCCTGAGGATTGCGCGGATCTTTTCAGTCACCACCTCTTCGAGGCTCATTCCCTGCAGTCCGACAGGCGGGATACCGTATTTTGCTTCGTTAAGTGTGACAAGGATGTGTTGGAGTAATGGTTTCTCCCTCCTACTCATATCCACCCGCACGTGACACACGCTTCTATTGTAGGAGTAGAGGGGTCCCCTTGCGTGCAGTGTGAACGAATAAGTGTAGGGGTCATCCTTAACGGCCTTCGTGTATGAGACAACGCCGAAGAGTTCTACCGTCTTGACCACACGCTCCTGCAAGTCCTCGCCTACTTCAACTCCGAGGGTGAAGTCGAGGTCTTCTGAGTAGCGATTGAGGGCGTGGAACAGCCAGAGGTATGTTCCCCCTTTTAGGAGAGCATCCACTTCGCTCAACGCGTAGAGCACGAGGCACTGCACATACCTCTTCTCCTCCTGCCAGGGCTTGAGCCTGCGCAGGCGCGCTAGTTCAAGGAGTTCGCGCTCAGTGAGCGTGGTGCATCACCAGCCGCGCAGCGGCTCTCCCCCGCGCAGTCGCACTGAACCGCACAGCGTACTCCCAAATCTTGGCCCCATTGAGCTTTGGCATCACATCATCAACTATGAGGGGGTAGAGCGCCCCGTAGTAGGCGAAGTCGAGCACCGCCTTCTCGGGCTCCGCCAGGAAAATGTAGCTACCAGCCCTCTCCTCTTGGGTGTAACCGAAAAAGAGCATCGGGTTAATCTTTCTGTACGCTATATCATCCACGCGCCTAGTGCCCCTCGTGGTCACACACTCCACCAGAGAAGGCACCTGGTCTAGGAGGCCTCGAAGGTAGAGCGCCGCGGTGAGCGAGATATAGGAAGGCTCCAAAAGCTGGGTGGCCACCACGAAGGGATCCCAGGTGAATGCAACCCTCCCCTCAACCGGTCTCCACGCCAGCCCCTTCTTCACCATGCGTTGCACATACACCTTCACAAACTTTCTGTCCAGCCCCAGAAGGAATGCGAGCTGAGGGTAGCTGAAAACGCGCCTAGGTCCCCCCACCAGCCTGTCCCTAAGCTCGTAAATACTATGCACCATTTAACCTAGGTAACAAATCTGTTACCGAGATAAAACGGTTACCACCTGCCCATGATGGTGTCCGGATTAAGGCTTAAACGCCGATAAGATTAAGCTCTTGTTCCTACAGTCGCAGCGGCTCAAAAAGAGATTGACCACATATGGGGCCTGGTATCCCTCTATTCTCGGCTGAGATGTGTAACCCTGTACCGATGGCCTGAACCCTCGCCAAGTGAGTGAATGTGTGCCCGCCATTGCAAGACCTCCGCCTAAAGCAGAGGGCGGACTGAATCCTACCAGTTCTGCTGGACGATGATTCTTTCGACTCTGTCCTGAGGGTATCCTGGAACAATCTCCCTTTCTGGAGAGGCAGCCAGTATGTAGTCCAGAAGTTCCTGGGTGAGACCAACCTTTTCCAGTTCCCTTTCCCATTCCCTTTTCGTTTCAGCATTCTGCATGTTCAAAATCTTCTCTAGGACAGACATGGTGCCGATTTTCGCCTTAAAATCCTTTGTGCCGAATGTGAGCACGACTAGGTGCTCTGAAATCCTTGGCTTTGGTGCCGATGGTTTGCGGTTCATCTAAATTCAGTGAAGTCTGCATTCATCAGGTTTGAACCTCGCATTTGAGAAAGACTCGGTATTGAGGTTGAATGATTCCTATTCTCTTACAAGCCCAACATCAAGGTGAGTCTATCTGATAGCATAAGAATGTTCTACTCCGTAGAAGCATGGCCAGAGTAGTAGGGAAAGATGCTGAGGCCGTGATACGACTCTACAAAGTATTCTTGCAGGATCTTGGTAACGGGCTTTCAGAAATGATGAGTGGCAACGTCAAGCGGATTAACTAGACATGTGCTGCATTCGACGCCAATTTCTCGCAAGTACAAACGCCAAGCAATGGTTCAGTCCTCGAAGCCTGACCTCGTCGCCGTGGCTCACGACACGAAAGGAAGGTCGGACCGGAAAAGATCAGTGGCGGTGAAAATCGAGAGCCCTGAGGAAGTCAGCAGGCATCCCGAGCAGGTGTTAGAGAACACAGTCAAGTCCTCCACCGATTATTTTCACGAGGTTCAAGTGTGGGCGCCCGAAAAAGGAATTGGGGTCGCCACGAAGATGCGGGACAGCCTCTCCGACCCCGCGAACAGGGCAAAGCTTACGATGCACTCTTTTAGACAGGGAGAACTCGACCACTACCTGCTGCTGTTCGAGGGCAGGGTCCCCTCGGAGCGCAAGATTTCTCAGGAGTGGACGACCGAACCAGACACTGAGACGCATACGCAGCGTGAACCAGAAAATGCTGTGGACTCGGAAGTAGTGCCCACGGTTAGGATGAGGGAGGAGCGGCTAATGTTGCGCCTCTATCCCTTCGTGGGAGAAATTCCGGGAGGTAATCGACAGGTTCAGAAGTGGTGCTTCCGCGAGCGGTCGAAACCCCAGTGGGTTAGAAATAGTATCGAGCGTGAACCGGGCGATTTCTGGCCGCAGACTCGCCGAGCCCCGACAACCCCTGAGCG
>JAJYZJ010000069.1 GCA_021800035.1 archaeon | reverse complement strand
CGATATCGCTGAATGCGTAGCTTGTGAACCAGTAGCTTATGCCGTTCTCGCTTATCGCCGCCTTGAACCTGTCGCTCTGGGTTATGGCCCAGTTGGTCATATAGCCTCCATAGCTGATTCCTGTTACACCCAGCCGAGTAGGGTCCATCACGATCGAATTTGAGATTGCGTGGTCGAGCCCTCTCATGATGTCTTCGTAATCTACGAGACCTGTCTTTTCAACTACGTCATGAGCAAATTTCTCGCTGTAACCTCCGCTCCCCCTAGGATTGATCATCACGACTGAGTATCCGTTTCCGACGAGGAGCTGCGCGCCAAAGTTGAAGCCGTAGCCGTACATCCCTTTGGGCCCGCCGTGAATCATCAGAATCCCCGGCTCCTTGACTTGCTTCCCGCCAGTTTTCTCGGTGTTCATGCACCAGCCGTCAATCTCTTCGCCATCGGAGCTTTCGAAGCGGAAGTGCTTGGCCCTGACTGGCCTGAGCAGCTTCAGGACTTCAGAATTGTAATTCGTGAGTGCGCGCAATTGCCCGTCGAAGAGATAGACCTCTGGGGGTTTGTCTGAACTTTCCATCAAAAGCGCCACCTTCCCGTCGCTGCTTACGTCGAGCGCAGTCACCCATGCTTCTTGGGAGACGAGTGGGCGAACTAGGCCGGAGGGTTCTGCAACGTCGAGTGTTTGCTTTCCTTCTTTCAGGCTGATATAGTATACCCTTCCTCCGGCTCCAATTTTTCCCTGGGAATTCTCGAAGCCCAGTTTTTCAGTGAGCCCTTGTACAATGCCGGACTCCCACAGATGGAGATAGCGGTGCTCGGTCAGGGATTTCATGCGTTCTTTGCCGAGCAAGAGTATCTTCTCGCCGTCCGAATCCAATGCAACGTAGGAGCACTCAGAAATGATCTTCTCATCTTTTCCATCTCTGTGTAAATAAATATCTGCCAACCTGAACGGGTCGCGTTCGACCGGAGAGTTGAATACGATAGCATCTTTGAACCATATTGCAACCGGATCTTCAGGGAACGTGCAGAATTTCCGAACTAATTCTTCCAGATTGGCACCGCTTTCGGAATCGTATACCGAAACGACAGTGGTTTCACCATCCGTAAACCCCTTCTTGTCAAACCAATAGGGCGCTCTATCATCATAGTAGAAGTCATCGTCGTCGCTGTTCCGGGTGTAGGCGATCAAGAGACGCCTGTCGTCAGAGTTCCATTCCAGCGAAAGAGGTGTTTTGACTTCCGCAAGCTTTTTCAGGCCGGTTGCATCGGCGTTTGCAAGCCATAGTTCCGAGCACTTGCCCTCTGCACTTGGGCGGACAAATGCGAGCTTCTTGCCACTCGGACTGAACCTCGGCATTGTGGCATTCTCTATTTGCGTGCGTTTTCCAGTGGATAGCTCGTCTATCACAATAGCCGTCTCGTACTTGTTTTGCTTGAGATTCACCCTCGTAACCGAGTGTCCTACGCGCTCGCCATCTTTTGTAATTCTGGGGTCGGCAGGATAGGCAAACAGGGAGAAAGACGTATCATCCCACCTGGGGTATGAGATATTATTCTCCTGCATGGGCAAACCCACGCGGTCGGGCATATATCAGTTGTCTTGAAGGCTGCTCGCATGACCCCGATCAGGTTTGCAGGGATACTGGGCTGAGGCTCAGGCGAGCCATTCCACTCGAATAAGATTAAATGTGGCCAGAAAGAAACTGGAATGCATGCCCATACCCAAGGTAGTAATGGAAAATCCTTGGATGTGCGGGGCCTGCCGCGGAATAAAGCATCTGTGCGGCGAAAGTCCCTGTCCGCTAATTAAGGAAGTATCCGCCCAAGTTGAGCTGTCGGTTCCAAAGGAAAACTTGGTGTTCGGTTCATCTCCCCCAGCCGCGTTTGTCGGAGAGTGGGGCTATCCACGAGTGCTCGCTGGTCCGTTGCTGCCAAACGTCACTGGAAACACTTCTGATTTCGACTCAAGCCAGAAGTGGCTGGACCTTCCTTTTTCGACGCTTGTAACAATGAGGCTTTCATTGATTAGAGCGATGCATCCTGAATCAGTAGTGCCGGAACGCGAAGAAAGAAAGCTCGAACTGATGCAGCAGATTGCAATGAGCAATAGTCCAGTTGACGCAGAGCTCAGGCTCGTGTCACCCCCCAGAACAGGTTACAGCTTTAGTTTCTTCACGTCTCCCATGGGACCGGCAGGAAGGCTGGAAAAGGTACTCTATGTTGGAAACCCGAAGGTACCCCGGGCGGTGGAAAAGGCGGTGGCAGACAGGGACCTCAGGGCCGCGGACGCGCTCCACCTACTCTGGTCCAGTGGTTTAACAAGTGACCAGCTAAACAGATTGCTTTCCGTTGGTGCGCTTGGAATAAAGCGGAGATTGGTTCCGACCCGCTGGAGCATAACGGCCGTAGACGATAGCGTTTCTAAACGGGCGCTCTCAGAAGTGAAAAATTTTCCTCTGATAAACAACTACTATGTAGGAAAGAGCTACGCGCTCGGCAACAGATTTAGCGTGCTAATTCTCCCTCGGCGCTGGGAGTTTGAGATGCTAGAAAGCTGGGCGCCGTTTGCTGGGTGCGTAGATACAGGGGATGTCCCGATTCCGAGTGATTACGAGGGACACGCGGGTCGACGCGGCTATGCAAAAAACATCGCAGGGGCTTACTACGCCGCCAGAGTCCCGATTGCGGAGTGGTTGCTCTCGCTCCGAAGGCAGGGAGCCGCTCTCGTACTCATGGAAGTTGACAGCTCTTGGCTCGCTCCGCTCGGGGTATGGAGAGTAAGAGAAGGCGTCAGAAGGGCAATTCTCTCAGCTGTCAAACAGGATGGCTCGTCTGTGGCGTTTGAGTCAGCTCTGAGAGGTATGATTACGAGCAGGAGGAGCTGGATAAAGAGCAGCACAATACTTCAGGAACTCAAGCACTATATTTCATTGGACCAATTTACATCCAGTATCTGAGACGAACTTCGGCCCTTACCAGAGATTGTTCTCGTGACACAGTTTGGAAGATTTATTCCCGGACCATCCATCCCCTAAAACTGGCCGGATGAGGTGTCCTAGCTTTGAACTTCTGCCTCTTTCGCGGCACACAAGGCATAAGTCGACGTGGTCAGATTACGGATTCAGGATATGCCTCTTGATGATTATCTCATGCCTGCCGAGCAGATAAAGTTTCAAAGCTCAGAGTCGGTAAGATACGGTGAGAAGCCCTATCGCGTAATCGTAACCGACCGAAGATTGATACTCTATGCAAGAAGAGGTAGGCTTTTCAAGGAGGACGACGTAATTTCGCAGAAACTGGACGAACTCGAAGCTTTAAAATTTAGTGAACAGGGCGTGCTTGTCCGCAAGGGGCTTCTAAGAATCCAAACTGCAAAGACCGAAATGCGGTTGCTCGGGCCGCTACCGCAGATTAAGGCGCTTTACCAGCAGATGATGCAGTTTCTCTGAGCGTAAATTGATGACCGCCCGCTCCAGTTTAGCGACCACTAGGAAAGATTTCCTTCTGTGAATCCGTCCGAAGCTCGTTAATTAGGATCTGTACAAAGGCAGGGGCCGGAGCTACTTTTTCGTAGCCACTTTCTCTTTGGCCCCGTAGAGTCATTTTCTCGCCATTCCCCGAATTAATGGCGATTAAAATTTTTCACGAGATAGCCGTGGCGAGTTCCAGTGCTTCGATTGCGGGGCTAATTGGAGTACGTCAACTCGTTATCGACTGATTGTAACTTGGGAATCAGACTGGCCTTTACACTCGCCAAACTTGGCAACACAAGGTTATTAGCGGCGTGGGTCGGGGTCATGAGCAATGCTTTCACAGTCCGCCAAGCGAGAAATCCTGAGAAGAATCAGTGTACATATTGGCTACGAGGTCCGAGAGGGAGATTTATCTCCGGATATAAGACGAGCCGTTACCAGTCTAGCCAGCGTGCTCAAACACCTGTCGTTTCTTACCGAGCTGCAACGTGGCGAGAAGACGAGAATTGAGGGCAGCGTAGCGCTCAGGACAGCGTCGAAATTAGTGGGGCGAAAAGACGAAAATGTGGCTCTTGACCAGGAGATCTCCAAGCTGCACACTGAACTTGAAGCCAAAATTGCAGAAGTCTCTGAACGAATTCTCGGGGCAGAAAGGAAAACCCCAGTGCCACCTGGCGACGCCCCAGTTGGTGCCGGTTTGGTTCAGCTTAAGTGCCCGAGATGCGGAGCGCCGGTTCAACTTCCTTCCGGTAGTTATTTGAAGTGCCAGTACTGCGGAGCAACCCTTTTGCTTGAGGAAATGAGCTCCCAAATCAGTAGCGCTATTCGCGGGATATAATCTCGACGACGGCACACGTGCTAACCCTTTCCACGTTTGGTTGTTCATTTCACGCTGGATTAGGGAGCAGGGTCGTCGAAGGGGTCGATGCCTACCCTAAGTATTTCTCTGCTACGCCTGTGCTCAACTGCGATGAGAGCCCCCGATATCAAAGTACTGAATAGTATCACCATAAAGGCGGAGTTGAAGATATAGCCTGCATAAACGCTAAGTGGGGGGGAAACGAGGGTATTTACGAGAATTCCAGCAAGCACTGAAACCGTGAGCCCCCTAGGGTAAAGGCTGGTCATTACTACCCGCCTGCGTTTTAAATCGGGCCTACCCACACTCACCGCAAATACTCCTGCAGCTCGAGGTAGGAGGAGCAGTAGCGAAATCCCAAGCCCCCAGAGGGCAAATGTAACTGAGGGAGTGACCAAGAGTCCTATGAAGACGTAAAAGAACGATTTTACCATGAACGTGATTTCTTTGTCGAGAAACGCGATGCTCGTCAGCTGTTTGTCGAGCTCATCTGGTCCCCCAGAATATTCGAGCGGATGTTCACTCAGGTGAACCCAGTAATTTCCGACGATCACGCTGAAAACTAGGATGGCTAGGACTGAGCTGCTTCCCGCGGCGCCGGAAAGAGCATAAACGAGAACCACGAGCCCGAGCGTCATCCGGTAAAAGGAGGCGCGGCGTACTCTGTCAAGCACAAATACCCATGCGGCGCCAGATGCTCCGCCAATCAGCGCTCCCACCAGAATCAGACGGCCCACGTAACCTGCTCCCCCGAGGAGGCTCAGACTCCCCCCGGTCTGGGAGATTGCATCGAGAGCGATATAGAACGCCACTATGCAACTTATGCTGTTCAGTGTAGAATTCAAGGTGAGCAAATCCACGGTGGATTTCTCTATGCCCAGGTCCTGGGCTACAGGGATTACAACGGCGGCAGTAGTCTCCCCGAGCAGGGCGCCAAAGAGCACGGATATGCCTAGACTCCAGTGGAGGAGAAAGTAGCCAACCGGAGCGATGACAAAGATGGTAAGGCATGTATCTGCAAGAGCAAGAATAGCCCCCCTTCCGCCGACTCCGCGAAGCGAAGCTAGGTCCAGCCTGATACCCCCACCGAACACAATTACAACGAGCGCTATAGCGCCAAAAACTGGAGCGAGGCCCCTGAACACTGAGAGGTCAGGCGCGGGAACCACATGGGCAACTGGACCAAGTAGCATTCCTAGCAGCATGAGACCCACGCTTTCTGGTATCTTGTAGCGCTCGAACCCAAGCTCTGCGAGCCCTCCAAGAAGAAGGATCCCCCCAAGAGTGAGGAGTACGTTGTTCGTGCTGAGCGCCACCACTTCAGATATAGGAAATGCCATCTGCTATGTGGGATGGTGGAGCACGTTCGGCATGAAAAGGATTGCCAACGTACAGCGGCTGCATTATCTGCGCTCTTGGCTAGGAAGATAGAATCCGCTACCAGAAAATACAATGAAATAAGCTAGCTAGAGGGTTCCGAACTCCGTGATTAGACCTTGCTTGTGTGCAGTGTGAGATAAGCGCATGTCGAGTCTTCCACGCACGAATGCGCGTCTCGAGAGTCGGGACACTCTTCAAATTCGCTGCTAAGGATGGTATTGGAACGAACTAGAGAGTGGCCGAGCGCAGGTGTCCTTACAATCTTGTCTGATGCATCTAGATGCTTAGATGTCCAAGCGAACGACCCTGGTTCTGAAGGACGAAGTATACGTGAAGCTGGTCAGCGAGAGCATGAAGAGGTACGGCTCGGGCAGGAACATTTCGAAGGTGGTTAATGAGTTGGTAGAAGAGGAGGCAAAGGGCAAACCCGACATAATGGAGCTCATCTATTCCGAGAAACTGGCCATAATGTCGGAGCGTGAGTTCGAACAGCATCGACGGGAGCTGTCCGCCAGGTTCGAGCATTGATTATGGATACGACCTACCTACTCCCCTTGGCTAAGATAGGGGTGGACGCCAACCTCCTCCGCGCCATCGCGGAGAAGCGGACGAAGTTGAAACAGGAGGACATGGATGTCCCTCTGATTTCTCTCTCCGAGCTTCAGGCGAAGGCCGCGAAGCCTCACATCCCTTCCGACGTGGTAAGCAAGTCCATCAAAGCGGTACTGAGTAGATTCGACGTAATCCCGTTCTCGGAATCGGCCGTTATTGAAACGAGTTTCCGTCTGAGGAAAAAATGTTGGACTGCATCGATTGAGTTGTAGTCGGGACTGCCGCGGCGGTGCGTGAGCAGTTGGTGAGCGAGGATTCCAACGTCTGAAAAGCGGGAAAGCTTCTTCTGGATGAGTATGGCGTCGTCGCCCATAGGTACAGGGTCTTGGTTGAAGCGGCCCCCCGTCGGGCGTAGGTCTTGGGCCCCCGTATATTCACTGCGGGCCCGACGGGAATCGAACCCATTCGCCAGATCGACTCGCGCAGTCGTGAATTCCCTTTGAGGCTGTAATTGCTAGCCAGTATTGACATGACATCCTTTTATAACGCAGGGAGTCAAAGTTCAGAAGCTGGTTCCCGGCTCAGGCACCAAACCGCTGTCTTAGCTGGTAAACCAATTCGAGGCCCTTGGCAGTCGGGTGGTAGGAACCTTGTACCTCGTTCCTGACTAAATAACCACCCCTTTCGAGCGAATCAAGCTGGGCCTGCGCGAGTCTCAAAGCGTCGGAGCTTCTGCTACCCGCGGCGTTGAACATAGTTCTGACTGTGTGTGGGTCAACCCGACCTCTTCTCACTGCCAACACTACAGTCAGTGCACTTCGAAGTGTCATCCGCTCCCATTGGTTTCCAGCACCGGCAGCTCTGTTGAGCCGCAGTGAACCACGCGGCACAGCTATTGGTACCCATGCTTGGATTTTAATCTTCCGCCTGCCAATCGCAAGTGGCGGATACGAAAAGGAATTCGAAATCATGAGCAAAAGGTTCTTAGGCGATCTGATTCCGGCAGAAGTTGCGGATGGTTTGCCTGAGGGGACCAAGTCTCTTAGGATTATAGAATCTCCTAGCGCGCAGATGTGTCTGCAATGTAGGGCGGCGAAGTTGCTCTGTGGAAGGCCTCGGTGTCCCATTCTGGTCAGGGCCACCCAGTATGTAGTCAGGTCGCCCCGTGCAAGCCGGGGTATGTTCTCGGGGACTTCTCCTCCTGGCGTCTTTGTTGGAAGGATGGGCTACCCCAAAATATCTGTGGGTCCTTTGGTGACTGCCGACCTGACAAGCGTCGAGCTCGCCGACAGCCCCGAAGCTTGGCTAAATCTCTCTATGGCCGACATCATTGGCTTCCGTTACTCGCTTTTACGCGGCAGAACCTACCTGCGCGCGGACGCAGCAGCCGAACCCGGCCGCTCCCTCGGGGCGCTCCATGAGCTAGCCCTCGCAACAAAACCAGTTTCGACTGAGCTGCAAATA
>JAJYZJ010000068.1 GCA_021800035.1 archaeon | reverse complement strand
ACAGGCTGGAACAGACATGAGACTTTACACGTCGATATGCAAGTCTCCAGCAGTGTTGATTGGGCCTGGAGACTTGAGAGTCGCACACTTCCGAGACGAATACGTTCCCATTAAGGACGTCATCCGAGCGTGCAAGCTGTACGCCGTGACAGCGTTAAAGTATGAGAATACGTCTTTCTAACTGACGTGATAGCGAGTCGGAGGCTCGGAATTGATAGCCATCCTAGTGGGCGAGGCGTAGTAACGGATTCGCCGACGTTGCAACCTCCCTGACTTCTGCCTGCCAAATTTCTAGGCAATAATGGTATAGCTGGTCCGGTCGTCAAAAACGCAAACGTTCGGAGTTATCGCGCAGTGGTGCTTGTGTACTGGTCTGGCTCTTCTACGCGGGATAACAGCCTGTCCTATGCCGCAATGCACATAACGGCGCGCCAAGGTTTCGCAGTGCTCAGTTACTGCAATCCCGGAACTGGCTCATCAACGGGGGACTATAGGCAGCAAACATTCGCAGGCTGGACTAAAGAGGCGGGATCAGCGGCGAGTTTTATGCATGGCCTGCCTAATGCATGCGACAGGGCAGTTGGCATCCTCGGAGGAAGTCTTGAGGCGGAGCAGTGCCCATCGTGGACATGTGGACAGTGGCTCCGATTTCGTAATTCTCATGTCTGGTCCAGCGGTCACTCCAGAAAAGCAGGATAAGTTCAGGAACGATTGCCAACTCCGAGCAGATAATGTTTCCGAATCGAGCGTCGTGCGTGCTCTTGAAACTTACGCGGGAATCGTGGAAAGGTCAGATAGTGGTCACTCTGCAGTCGATTCATGTCGACTTTCAATCATTTGAAACTCGAAACGTAGATCGAATGCCTGGATTCGGATATAATCGAAAGCTTGGGTTTTTCTGAAAAGCCTCCGGCTCTACTTACTCCAGTGTTTGCGGGAACTGTATTGCCCCTACTTGGGCATTTGGTGTAATTTGGACTCGCATGTGCCACTGAACAGAGGCACGAAGTATTCCGGAGCAGCGCCGAGCTCTGCCTAGAATTTCTGCTTCAAGCTCCGGCCAATCTCGAACGCAAATCATGACATGGATCCTTCGAAAGCCGGAAGTCCAAACGATCACTCGACTGATATTGTGCCATCCTTTCTCAAGTTGCAAGCTGGCTAGTTCGAATGAACGCCCCAGGCTTGACAGATCTTTCCGCTATCATGCGCGTGCAGGCTATCCGGATGTGGGGCGAAACCTACACCCTGGCAGAGGGGCTGGCTAGTCCAATGCGACGGGGCCCTACCCCGCTAAGCGCGCACCAGCTTGAACCCGATATCGGTTCCAAGTCCGAGATTGAATCCCAGCTGAATATTGAGAATTCCCAGAGATTCGAGGAGTTTTGCGTTTGCAAGAGGTCCGGCGTCAACCGCATCAAACCCTAGGTCGCGAGTAAGTTCGAGCACTTTCTCTTTGGCGCTTCTGTCGTCTCCCGCTGAGAAACACGTTAGCCGCTCACCTGCGCAATGCCCGGTTTCCATATTCTTTGCAAAGTGCATGTTAAGCGTCTTTACTATCTTGGCCCGGGGAAGTTTCTTCTGGAGCACTTCCGCCCCGCTAGTTGAGCCAAGACTAGCGATTGCTTCCGGCGTATACGCGTTAGTGACATCAATCACGATCTTCCCATCTGCGCTGTTTCCGACTTCGCTCAATGTCTCGTTTAGAGCTGAGAAGGGTACAGCGAGCACGATTATTTCCGCCCAACGAGCAATCTCACTCACTCCTTTCGGGTCTTTACCAACAGCCCTGACCTCATAAGACGCTGTTTCCAGGCCCTTCTTCAGCGCATTGCCTACGTTCCCTGCTCCGATTATTCCTACTTTTGGCTTCACAAGAACGAATTTATCCAAAGCAAAATATAGGCTAGGTGCGATATCCAATTATTGCCTTAGTTGCGAGCACGATTACTGGGCGGCCCACTCTGTGGCATTCGTTCAATACTCGGGCCTAGTCACACTCACAAGCTTCCAGTGTGAAATAGACTTGAACGAGACCCTGAGACAATGGTATGTCGAGAGCGATAAATGCCTGGTTAAAAAACAACATCCTTTCGTCACTGTGGCTGAACTTTGCAGCTTAGACTGCAGACTCAGCGGAATCTTTCTATTTTGAACTTCCAGCAATTATAACGCAGCTACCCAGTGACGGAGAATCAAGTGCTGATCTTCAAGATAGCCGGAGCCGGCAGAAATGAAATTTGGGACGCTCTAAGCATTTCCACGTTTGCGGCTTTCAAACGGAAGGAATCAGGCGACGATTCTTGGGGTCCGTTTCTCAGGGCGGGGGTCATAAAGTCAGCTTTGGGAGAAGGAAGCCCGTGCTCCTTGCAGCGATTTTGGACTACAGGGAAATGCGTCATGAGGCCGCGTAGATGGTGTTCGCCGAACAACTCTGGGACCTCGAACGCCTTGAAGAGCCACGATCTGCGAGCATTCAGACCTACTATAGGGAGCACTGGGACATGGTTTTGCCGTTTGGGACCCATTGCGGAGGCAGAACGTAGCGTCCCAGGTCAAAAAGAGCCATATGCATAAAGGTTTGTTTTGGAGTTTGAGCCATCTTCTGCAGACGAAGGTTTCGGCGGATCATCCTGAGGTAACTGGCGGGATGGCGTCACCAACTGAAGCAACTACCCAGAAATTGCTCTCGCCGATATAGTGCTCACACTTCTCGTCTCTGCGACTGAAGACGTTCAAGTCACATTCGCTCGGGGCGTGGTTTTTTTCAGGTTTCGATGAGTTATTCCGAGTCTCCTTCAGCTCAGGTCCAGTTCGGAATCGTTAACCCCTGCTCCTTTTCCTTTGCCTAACTATATTGGCGGTCCAGAGACACTCTTCACAGTGTTCAGAACTACGTTTGTTTCCTTTGAAACTATTTCAGGGATTGTCGTGATTCTGGCGACAAGCTCGTTACGCAATTCATGGATATCTCTTACCTGTACCCTGATCAGGAAGTCGCAATGCGAGTGCAGCTCGTATATGTCCAGCACTCTGGGAATCTTTGCCAGTTTTTCACCCACAATGTCAGCGGTACCCGGCTTAATGCGTAATTCAATGAACGCCGTGATACCAAACCCCAACTTTTCCGCGTCTAGCTTTGCGCTATATCCCGTGATTACTCCACTTTCTTCCAGAGCCGCTACATGCTTGTGCACTGTCGCGTCTGAAACGTTCAGTTCTTTCGCTAACTTCAGGAAGGGTTTGCGAGCATCTTCTTTTAGGGAGACAAGAAGCTTTCTGTCTAGATCGTCCATTGCTAAGAAGCTGCTGCCCCGACTGATATGCATTCCCGGCTAATGGCACCAGGCAGACTGAGTACATTCGGCGGGATTACAGATTAGGGACTGTCACTCTACGCAGGAGCGCCTGACGGATCCTTGCTTCCCCTTGAACGCCGCCGCAATCTGTTTAGGGCGCGCCTTAAGGATTCTCCTGGAGAGAGCGCGTGCAAGAAGAGTGCTCTTTCTTTCTCAGTTTCGTCACCGGTTAGGAGGGCACGCGCTCGAAGTATTCCGCTCTGGGACAGTATTCCCAGTACCTTCTGGTGATTGGAGGGGTCGACCACCACAAGAGAGTGGAGGTTGGCTTCCAGCATCCTGTCAACACCGATTTTCAGGGGCTCATCAGGAAATGCGACCACAAGAGGTGTAGAGAGGATGTCCCGGACGGTGAGCGATTCGTAACCCCCCTTAGCAGCGATAGAAAAAAGCTTCTCTGGCGCGACGAAGCCGTGCAGAAATCCTACGCCATCGACTACAGGAACACCGTCGAATGCTGAATTGCTCTGCGCAAGTCGCCTCATGAGCTCAGCTACTGGAACATCTGCTTGGACAGCAGTAAATTTCTCGTTCATAACTGCCCGAACTCTCACTTGTTCAAGCGCGTCCACGGAGTACTCCCGGGAGACATGCACCCCCCTTCTTGCGACTTTCTCCGTGAGGATTGAGCGTTTCATGGAAAATACGGTAAAGAAATCAGCGGTCATCGCTGCAGCCAGTAGAGGAAGAAGTGCGTTCACGTCGTGAGTAAGTTCTAGGGCAAACACCGTTCCCGTAAACGGTGAGCGCATCGTGCCCCCAATGGTGGCTCCGACGCTGACCAGCACCCAGAGCGTGACCGAGCCCACAGGAAGTAAGTGTGCTTCGAGTGCACCGAAGCAGCCCCCCATTATCATTAGCGGCGCGAGCACACCCCCGGAAGTTCCGGAACCTAGGGAGAATGCCCAGATAGCGGCTTTGACGATGACGAGCACTGCGACAACGCCAGCGACCACCTGACCGAGCAGGAGAGCGTCTATGGTATCATAGCCTACCCCGAGCGCCCGGGGCGCAATCAACCCTCCGATGCCTATTCCCAGCCCACCTATAGCGGGCCACCACATCCAGTGCAAAGGGAGTTTTTTGAAGAAATCCTCACTCCCATAGACCGACCAAGTAAGCACCGTGGAGAGCGCGCCCGCGGCCACTCCGACAACAACTGACCAAGCCACTACTGCTACACTTGGTAAAGGCGTAGGTGGGATTGGAAAGATTGGTTTGGTGCTGATTAGCACGCCCCTCAGGGCTGTTGCAGATACGCTCGCGAGCCCAACCGGGATAAGGCTCCGGGGTTTCCACTCGAATAGAAGGAGTTCGACCGCGAGAAGCGCCGCAGCAACTGGTGTGTTGAACGTTGCCGCCATTCCTGCGGCCGCACCCGCTACCAGCAGAGTTTTGCGCTCCATTGATGTCAGGTGTAAGAACTGGCCGACTACGGAACCGACCGCTCCGCCAGTCATAATGATAGGGCCCTCCGCGCCAAACGGCCCTCCAGTACCGATGGATATAGCGCTCGAAAGCGGTTTTAGCACCGCCAGTCCGGGCTCTACCTTGCTTTTGTTCATCAGGATGGACTCGATCGCTTCCGGTATCCCGTGCCCGCGTATCCGGGGGGAGCCGAACCGAGCCATCACGCCCACGATGAGTCCGCCAACCACGGGCACCCCGATAACCAGGTATCCGAGATGGTTGCCCGCGGGTGACACAAATGTGAAGGCCAGTCTTCCGTAAAAGAACAGATTCGTGAATAGCCCTATCAATAGTAGCAAGGCGTCGGCGACAAGAGCGCCCGTGCAGCCAATTGCTACTGCAAGAATTGAAGTCAAAATCAGTCTTCTGTTCACGCTTACGAAATCGCCAAGCCGGTCCGCTCCTTGGGGCTCGACTTCAGGAGCCCGCGTTTGGCTTGGCATATTCAAAGGAATTCCCACCCAGATTTAGGAATAGCTTTATTCTATGGAAGATTTTTATATGTGGAATGCAATAATAGCATGATTTTCTAATGACGTCTTTCGAGAGATTGTGCGTTACCTGGCCAGAGGCGAACCATAGCAACCTGTTTTGTTATATGCAGCTAGGCGACCCTGAACGTGCACACGATGAGTAAGGAGCGATAGTGCGGAGTGAACCCCGAGCCCCTGCCCTTCAAGAGGATATTGGTAGCGCTAGACGGCTCCGATAGAGACGAAGGATTGGTCCAAATGGCGCTTCAGATGTCAGCAATTCTCGGTTCGGAAGTCACGTTTGCACGCGTGGTGGACGTTTGGACTGGAGTGCGTGCAGACGATCTCGATGGCTCACCCGCAAATCCGGAGGAGGAAAAGCTAAAGGCAGAAATCGAACAGCTCGTTGAAAAGCACGCAGGCAGTTATCAATCGCATCCGCAGATTAAAGTTCTCCATGGAAAGCCATCTGAGCGGATAACGCACTATTCAGAGTATATTTCAGCTGACCTCGTGATTATCGGCTCCCGGGGCCGCGGCGCACTCAAGCGGGCTCTGCTCGGAAGCACTTCTTCCGAGGTCGCGGCTAATACCAGAACCTCGGTCTTGATTATACGCTGACTGGAACCTCCATTCGAATGTGCCACTCAGGAAAGGAGACACCCGACTTTTCTGAGTTGCAATCGATGACTCTGGGCGCCGAAGGTTGAACGGACCCAGCAACTGTCTGAGTACAGTCGACACAGGAATCTGCCTGAATTTGAGCGAACCCACGGCCAATATTTGTTCGATGCGGGCCGCTCGGATTGCGACTGCGGAACGTTCGTGTCAAGTCTGTTCTGGGAGTGGGCCAAAAGGTTATCACGATAGACCACTACGTAAGATTCGTCCTAAGAGGAAAGGCGGCTTCAGGTCATACTGACTGAGTGGTTCCGCTTGACTCGGGTAGGATCTTGGCCACGGAAACACACTCAACCGTGGACTATTCGGTACCGAGAGCAGAAAGCCGATATGACAACCGGAACAGCTATACATTTATTTTGCGCTAGGGTCAAATCCGGTGTGTTAATCGAAGAATCTCTGGGCTTCCACGGTAGGGAGGAGGATGTATGGAAGCGGGTCGCGGCAATTGACGATATTCCAAAATACTGGCACGGAACAAAATCCCTGCGCAGGTGTGGCGCGGTGGGCGAAAACCCAGAGTTTGATGTAAAGTTCGCATTCGGTGGAACTGGTCGCGCTGTGATAAAGAAGGATGACAAAGGCAGAACGCTTACCATCGATTACATGTCGGGACCTTTCAAGGGGAGACAGGTGGTTGCGGTAGATTCCGCCAGAATCTCAGCGAAGTGGGATATCGAGTTTGTAGGTCTCTACAAGCTAGCATCTAGCTGGAACGCAAGACACTTCAGGTCTGGAACAAGGAATGCACTACAGAGACTTGTGACGGGCCAAATCAACGCCGCGTGAGCTCACGAGAAGCCTGATGTCTGTCAAGTTTTCTTCTACAAGCGAGCTGTATCTCTTGTTGCAATAATCCCGCTGGCATAGCTGGGAGCGTATCAGCCTGAGCACCTAGGCGTCTGCCCGGTACGCACTAAATTCCTTTCTCTTTCTAGGGGGCTCGCTAAGTGTTAAGCCAACACTCTACACTTCGGACTAAGATAACTCAATGCGCCACATTAAACGGAAGTTACAATCCGGCAGCAATTCTAGTTGGCCTGAAAGTGGGGCCGGCGAGATTTGAACTCGCGATCGCCACCGCCCGAGGGTGGCATCCTAGACCATGCTAGACGACGGCCCCATCATTATTCGGCCCGATTCCCCACTTCTCCACGAGGCCAAAAATGCCATTCCACCGTGACCTTAAGTCCTTCGCATCACTTCCTTACTACAAAAGCAAACTTCACCACAGCCCATTACACCGCAACATTCTGGGGCCCGCAGGCTTGCTCTTGTATGCTTTCAGAGATTGACAGATGCTAAGCAGGCTAACAAAGAAGCGGAGGTTTTCCGTGAGGAGTTCGCGCGGGGTGGGGTCGGGGCCGGTTGTAATTTCTTACGGATTCCGGATACGACTGGAATTATCATATGCGAACGGGAAGACCCACACCGTTTACGGGTGGGATGAAAGCCAAATGTTTAGATATTTCTGGCACGCAGGCAAACCTGTACCCGCGAACGGCGGGGAATTCACGCCTGTGGAGACCGATACCTCCGTAACCTGTCCTCGGGACGGGGACCGAGTATGGTCGCTGAAGCAGGAAGCCCGCGTCATTCAGACGTGGGAGGACGTCACTGCTATGATATACAGGCCAGTATTAGACTGACCAGCCGCGGACAAAGTATCCCCAGTCGTCAGCGGGTTGATAAAAGTCCTGAGCGCTTTCGTTCAGCCCTTCTGTTTAGCTGTTTGGGATGCGCTCTTTACGGACAGGGTGGCAATGCTGGCATATGCCTCGTCTATTTCAAAACCGACGCACGGCAATCCCAAGCGAGTGCAGACAACCGCGGTAGTGCCAATTCCCATAAAGGGGTCAAGCACAAGCT